>JBJSYX010000202.1:0-2600 GCA_046090005.1 Methylomonas sp.
CCAACATCCGAGTGCTGGTCACTGAGGTAAACAAAGACGTCAAAATACCGACCGATAACACTAGCGCAAAACCTTTAACTGGGCCGGTACCGAAAGCAAATAACAACACCGCAACGATAAAGTGGGTGACGTTTGAATCAAGAATGGTAGCAAAAGCTTTTTCGTAACCGACATAGATACTGGCTTGTGGGCTGGCACCGTTACGCAATTCTTCGCGGATCCGTTCGTTAATCAACACGTTAGCATCCACCGCCATACCGACGGTTAAAACGATACCCGCCATACCTGGCAAGGTTAAAGTCGCTTGTAATACTGACATGATTGCAATCAACAGTAATACGTTGTAAATCAAGGCAAAGTTAGCAATCAAGCCAAAGCCTTTGTAATAAATAATCATGAAAAATACTACCAACAAGAAGCCAGCTGTAATCGACATCATACCTTGGTCGATGTTTTCTTGACCTAAGCTTGGGCCAACGGTGCGTTCTTCAACGATTTCAACTGGCGCAGCCAAGGCACCGGCTCTTAGCAATAACGCCAAGGTGCGAGCTTCTTGTGGACTGTCTAAACCCGTGGTTTGGAAACGTTTGCTAAAGCTGTCACGGATGGTGGCAACGCTGATGACTTTTTCAATTTTTTCTTTGTGTTGAACTTTTTGGCCATCGATAACGCGAGTTTCTGATTTGTATTCGATAAACACCACCGCCATTGGCTTGTTGATGTTTTCTTGGGTCATTTTGCCCATTTTCTTAGCACCAGCACCATCTAAAGTGATGAATACTGCCGCTGCGCCGTCTTGGTCAAGACCAGAAGAAGCGTCGGTAATTTGGTCGCCAGTGACGATTACCGCACGTTTTAATAATACAGGTGCACCGTTTTTGTCGTAATACAAACGGCTGCCAACAGGTACATGACCTTGGATTGCTGATTGCACATCGTGTTCAACATCGACCAAACGGTATTCTAAAGTTGCGGTAGTGCCCAATAATTCTTTAGCGCGGGTAGTGTCTTGAACGCCAGGTAATTGAACGATGATGCGGCTGTCGCCTTGTTGTTGAATAATCGGCTCAGCAACACCTAATTCGTTAACACGGTTACGCAAGGTGGTGATGTTTTGACCTAATGAGGATTTTTTGATTTCTTTGATTTCACGCTCAGGCATGGTCAAAGTAAATTCATTAGTCGCTGTTTCGTCTAAATCCAGATTACGAAAATCTTTGTTTAAGACAGCAGCAGCGGCAACACGGGCTTCTTCGTTAGGTAAAACGATTTTAATCCCGCCTGATTCTTTTGCTACCGATTGGTAACGGACTTTGCCATCTCTAAAAGCGCCACGAATATCGTTGATATAACGCTCTTCCGCTTGTTTGATTGCAGTGTCCATATCCACTTCTAAAGTGAAATGCACACCACCACGCAAATCCAGACCTAAATACATCGGTTTTGCGCCTAGTTTATGCAACCATTCTGGGGTTGCTGGTGCCAAGTTGAGGGCAACGGTGGCTTGGCCGTACATTTTTTCTCTTAACAAATCGGCAGCTTTTAATTGCTCGTCGGTATTGTTAAAGCGCGCCAGAATTTTGCCCTCGTTAAACTCAAACGATTTTAGGGTATAGCCGGCTTCTTTAATTGTCGCTGTCACTGCATCGGCTTGGCTTTGTTGCAACGGGGTGTTGTTGCTTGAAGCCAATTGCACCGCTGGGTCATTACCATAAAGATTCGGTAATGCGTAAAGAGCGCCGATAACCAGAACGGTCAGGACCAGAATGTTTTTCCAAAGTGGGAAATGGTTTTGCATGGTTATTCCGTTAAAAGCAGTGACAGCTGGGCTGTTGCTAAAAAATCAAGGAAGAGTTGAAACGACAGAATCAAAAATCAGTTCTTTTTGTTCAAAGTTTTGTAAGTACCTTTAGGCATCATGTTGGCAATCGCATGACGTTGTACTTGGATAAAGTTATTATCTGACACTTCTAATTTGACAAAATTATCATCCAATTCAACTACTTTGCCCAAAATGCCGCCTGTAGTAACCACTTCGGCATTTTTGCCTAAAGTTGCCAGCATTTGTTTTTGTTCTTTGTTACGTTTTGATTGTGGACGAATGAACAGAAAATAGAAAAACACCAAAATCCCTAATGGGAACAACATGCCTTCAAAGCCAGGTTGTGATGAAGCAGGCGCTGCTTGAGCCAAGGCGTCAGAGATAAAGAAACTCATGGAAATCCTCTAATAGTTATTGTCTTATTGAAATTAGGTTTCAGCCAGCCAGCCGAACAGTCGCGCATTATGCCACACAAGAGTCGATTCTCGCATTTCGCTGTGGTTTTAAGCGCTTACAAGGTTTGACCGATTTGCTCGCCGAGTGTGACCTCTTGGCCTGCGACTAAATGCTGCGCCCATTCGGTTTGGTCTTTGCTGAACAAAACGATGATGGTCGAACCCATGTTAAAACGGCCCATTTCCTCACCTTTTGCCAATACTGGCGCATCATCTTGATATTGCCAAGCTCTTGGTTTGCTAATGCTCGGTGGCGTCACTACCCCATGCCAAACGGTTTCAACGCTCGATACAAAAATAGCCCCGACTAAAATCAACGCCAT
>JBJSYX010000203.1:0-2577 GCA_046090005.1 Methylomonas sp.
GGGAAACGCGCATCGTTAAAGTTATGATCGCTGGCAATTTCAATGCTGTTCAGCAAATCCATCATGGTTTTGCCAGTAAACCAAGGCATATTGGCGCTAGGATTCACCACGTTGTCGCCGTCTAGAGCTGACATCGGAATAAAGTGAACATCGTGTAAGTCTAGGCTCTTAATGAAAGCTAAATAATCGGCTTTGATTTTATTGAAAGTATCTTCGCTATAACCGACCAAATCCATTTTGTTGATAGCAACAATAATGTGTTTCAAGCCGAGCAAAGAGGCAATAAAACTGTGGCGTTTAGTTTGGGTTTGTACGCCGTAACGGGCATCAATCAAAATCACCGCCAAGTCACAAGTGGAAGCGCCGGTTGCCATGTTACGCGTGTATTGCTCGTGGCCCGGTGTGTCAGCGATGATGAATTTGCGAGTTGATGTTGAAAAATAACGGTAAGCGACATCGATAGTAATGCCCTGCTCGCGCTCAGCTTGTAAGCCGTCAACCAGCAAAGCTAAGTCGATTTTGCCAGCGCCAGTGGTGCCAGATTTGACGCTATCAGCTTGCACTGCGGCCAGTTGGTCTTCGTAAATCATTTTCGAGTCATGCAATAAACGACCAATTAAGGTGCTTTTGCCATCATCGACATTGCCGCAAGTTAAAAACCGCAACAATTCTTTGCGTTCGTGTTGCGCTAAATACGCATTGATGTCGGTACTGATTAAATCGGAATGATGAGACATGGTTTTGCTCCGAATACGTGCCTAGGTAAATCGGTAATGTTTAGAAATAGCCTTCGCGTTTTTTATGCTCCATCGAGCCCGCCTGATCGTGATCAATCAATCGCCCTTGGCGCTCTGAAGTGGTGGTCAGTAACATTTCCTGAATGATGTCCTGCAAGGTGGTGGCATTAGACTCAATCGCTGCGGTCAAGGGATAACAACCCAAGGTACGAAAACGCACTTTTTTGATTTCGATTTTATCTTCAGGACCAATCGGCATACGCTCATCATCAACCATAATCAACATGCCATCTTTGTTAACCACTGGCCGTTCTTTTGCGAAATACAGCGGCACAATCGGGATATTTTCCAAAAGAATGTATTGCCAAATATCCAGCTCGGTCCAGTTAGATAAAGGAAATACGCGGATACTTTCGCCTTTATCAACCTTACCGTTAAAGATGTTCCATAGTTCTGGACGCTGATTTTTCGGGTCCCAGCGATGATTTTTGTCACGAAACGAATAGACACGCTCTTTTGCGCGAGACTTTTCTTCATCACGGCGCGCGCCACCAAAAGCAGCGTCAAATCGATATAAATTCAGCGCTTGTTTTAGCGCTTGGGTCTTCATAATATCGGTATGATTTTGACTACCGTAACTGAAAGGATTGACGCCCATTTTCACCCCTTCTTGATTGGTATGAACGATTAAATCCAAACCTAATTCACGGGTATAGCGATCACGAAATTCGATCATCTCGCGAAATTTCCAAGTGGTATCGACATGCAGTAATGGAAATGGCGGTTTTGCTGGGTAAAAAGCTTTCATAGCCAGATGCAGCATCACCGCTGAATCTTTACCTATCGAATACAACATGACCGGCTTTTCGAATTCAGCGGCTACTTCACGAATAATGAAGATGCTTTCCGCTTCAAGTTGTTTTAAATGCGTCATTTGCTGGGTAATCACGGCTTAATCTCCTAAAAACGGCACAGTGTTTGACCTGTTTTAACTGAATTTCAGATGTCGAAGGCCAGCGGTGTAAGCTGAGGTATTGATCTTATAAAGCCAGCCATATAGCTTGAGTTTGGTTGGTGAGAGGCGCTCGAATCATTCAAATTTGGAAGCCAAAATTTTGGTCTGAAAATGCTGAAGCGCTTGTAATAATTTTGCATAACTAAATTCCTCATCTGAATCACCGCTTGAAATCCATCGTACAGACAGTCTTAAGTATTGTTAAATAGAAAGATTGGATTACAATCATCGAAAATAACGATACATAGTGAGATTATGGAACGCCTGAATTATCAACATTTGTTCTATTTCTGGAATGTGGCCCGCGAGGAAAGCATTACTCGCGCTTGTGAGAAGCTACATCTGGCGCAACCAACCATTAGCGGTCAATTGGCGGTTTTTGAACAAGCGATTGGCGCTAAATTGTTTCAAAAGAGTGGTCGAAAATTAATCCTGACCGATACCGGCCGAGTCGTCTATCACTATGCTGACGAAATATTTTCTTTGGGTCGGGAACTCAATAATACCTTGAAGGGGCGAGCAAGCGGTGCAGGTCTGAGGCTAGTGGTCGGCATTTCCGATGCTTTACCCAAATTAGCAGTTTATCGACTGATAGAACCGGCATTCAATATTCCCGAAGCGGTGCAAGTGCTTTGTTATGAAGATAAAGCCGAACGTCTGCTGACCGAAATGTCATTGCACAGTGTTGACTTGGTTATTTCTGATTCACCACTGACCCATGCCGGCGGCGCCAAAGCCTTCAATCATTTATTAGGCGAAAGTAGCATTACGGTGTTTGGTGCACCCAGACTGGCTGCAGTATATAGACCTGATTTCCCCCGCCCG
>JBJSYX010000204.1:0-7956 GCA_046090005.1 Methylomonas sp.
ATAAATCTTTAACTTCCTGCGCTAAACGCTGAACTATATCAGGGTCGATACTGCCGCCCTTTTCACTCATAAGGGCTTCGCCACTTAATTTAAGTAAAATTCTCTGACAAATTGTATGACTCATATTCACATCCACCGTTCGTTTATGGTTTTAAGTTTTGCGGAACAGATAAAAAACCCGGCGTTAACCGGGTTTTTTGATGAGAGATTAACCTCTAACTTGCGCCATAACTTCGGCTGCAAAGTCTTCTTCTTTCTTCTCGATACCTTCACCCACTTCGAAACGGGCGAAACGCGCAACCTCGTTGCCTTTTTCTTTCAGCAACTGGCCAACGGTTTTGCTATCGTCCTTAATAAAGGCTTGGCCTTGTAAAGTGATTTCCGCCAAGAATTTGTTGACTCGACCTGCAACCATTTTTTCAACGATTTCTGCTGGCTTGCCTTTAATTTTTTCTTCTTGTTGAGCCAAGAAGATTTCTTTCTCTTTTTCAATGGCATCAGCAGCAACTTGATCGGCTGAGATACAGACAGGTTTGCTTGCAGCGATGTGCATTGCAATGTCTTTACCTAGTTCTGCGTCGTTTTTGCTCAATTCAACGATAACACCGATTTTGCTTCCGTGTAGATAAGCTGCCTGACCGCCATCAGTTGCGGTGTATTTAACAAAACGTCTAACAGTGATGTTTTCACCCAATTTAGAAATCAAAGCGCGACGTGTTTCGTCAATAGTGCTGCCGCTTGCCAGTGCTAAAGCTTGCAGTTGCTCGTCATTTTCTACGTCAGTTGCCAATAATGCATTGCTTACATCGTTTACGAAACCAACGAAATCATCGCCTTTAGCAACGAAATCGGTTTCGCAGTTAACATCAACCATCACTACGGTTTTTGCATCATCAGATACTTTTACACCAATAACACCTTCAGCAGCGATACGGCCTGATTTTTTGTCTGCTTTAGCCAAACCTGCTTTACGCATGTTTTCGATTGCCAACTCCATGTCGCCATTCGCTTCTACCAAAGCTTTTTTACATTCCATCATGCCAGAACCGGTACGTTCACGCAGTTCTTTTACCATTGCGGCAGTAATATCCATCGTTTTTTCCTCAAGTTTATTAACTAAAAAAACGCCTCACTAAGGAGGCGTTTAAAAACTTACAAACTGATTTAATTGTTTAAATCAGCACACGCCCAATGATGAGCAAAGAGCGTGTTGATAGTGAAAACTTACGCTTCCGCTGTAACTTCTTCAACAAAATCGTCAGCTTTTGCTGATGCGTCTAACCGTAAAGATTTTGCTTCTAAAACTGCTGTAGCGGCAGCTTGGCAGTATAGGCTAACAGCACGGATTGAGTCGTCGTTACCAGGAATAACGTAATCAATTTTTTCAGGTGAGTTGTTTGAGTCAACAATACCTACAACTGGAATGCCCAATTTTTTGGCTTCCATAATAGCATTTTTCTCGTAGCCAACATCCAATACGAAGATAACATCTGGCGCACCACGCATGTCTTTGATACCGCCCAAGCTACGCTCAAGTTTCTCAAGTTCGCGCTCCATACCCAAAGCTTCTTTTTTGCTGAAACGTTGATACAAAGTGCCGTCCAGTTTCATTGCTTCCAATTCTTTCAGACGGTTAATTGATTTTTTGATGGTTTTGAAATTCGTCAACATACCACCCAACCAACGGTGGTTAACGTATGGCATACCACAACGTTTTGCTTCTTCAGCAACGGCTTTACGCGCCGCTTTTTTGGTACCAACGAAAAGGATGGTACCTTTATTTGCAGTCATTTGACCCAAATAGTTGATTGCGTCGTTAAATAATGGAAGCGTTTGCTCCAAATCGATAATGTGAATTTTGTTGCGAGCACCAAACAAATAAGGTGCCATTTTTGGATTCCAATAACGAGTTTGGTGTCCAAAATGAACACCCGCTTCTAACATTTCACGCATTGACACTGCTGCCATTTATTTCTCCTAAGGATTTGCCGAACTTTTTCGACTTTTGGGTTACGCCTCCGCTTATCCCGACCGATGACCGATTGCATTACCGCTAACCAGCACCCCATCAACCGTGTCGACAAGCGTGAGTATTGATACATAGTGAACTTGCCTTTATACCATGATTCGGTTTTTACAACAAGCTTAAGTCTGATAGACTGCGAGTTTTGAGGTTCAGCAAAACCGAGTTTGCACCTCAACACTTTTCACACCAAGAATAAAAACTGATGAGCATCGTAATTAAAACTGCTGACGAAATAGAAAAAATGCGGATTGCCGGCAAACTGGCTGCCGAAGTTCTTGAGATGATAGCCCCGCATGTTGTCGTTGGCGTTACCACCGATGAACTTGATCAAATCTGCCACGATTATATTGTTAATGTTCAACAAGCCATTCCGGCCCCACTCAATTATCGCGGATTTCCAAAATCAATCTGCACATCAATTAACCAACAAATTTGCCACGGCATTCCCAGCGATAAAAAACTGAAAAGTGGCGACATTGTTAATGTTGACATTACCGTTATCAAAGACGGCTACCACGGCGATACCAGCAAAATGTTTTGCGTTGGTGACGTTACCCCTCACGCCAAACGCCTAGTCGAAATCACTCGCCAATGCTTATTTTTAGGCATCGAACAAGTTAAGCCCGGTGCGCATTTCGGTGACATTGGCCATGTCATTCAAGTCCATGCCGAAAGCAATCGTTATTCAGTGGTTCGCGAGTTTTGCGGTCACGGCATCGGCAAAAAATTTCACGAAGACCCGCATGTCATGCACTTTGGCAAACGCGGTGAAGGGGCGATTATGAAACCGGGCATGATTTTCACCATTGAACCCATGATTAACCTAGGCAAACGCCACATGAAAGTGCTGGCTGACGGCTGGACTGCAGTCACCAAAGACCGTAGCTTATCGGCACAATTCGAGCATACCATTCTAGTCACCGAAACTGGCTACGAAATCCTCACCCTGCGTCAGGAAGAACAATAATGCATCAAAAGCGCTTCGATCAACAGTTAATCACTAGCTGTTTCGAAGCAGCTAGTCCGATTTCGGCATTCAAAAGCTTAATCAGCGCCGAAACAGAATTTCTAAAACAACAATTTAGACCGCATCAAACCGTTACCACCCTACTATCAACAAAAGCAGCCTTCATCGATAGCCTACTTCAGTGTTGTTGGCAGCACTTTTTAGGCGCCGATTGTGAATCAGCCAGCTTAATCGCCACCGGTGGCTACGGTCGTAGCGAGTTATTCCCACACTCAGACATCGACATTCTGATTCTGACGCCCGTTCAACACTGCGACAAATTTCAAGAACCAATCGCTGACTTCAGCCGTTTTCTTTGGGATATTGGCTTAAAGCCTGGCCAAAGCGTTCGCAATGTTCAACAATGTCTCGAAGCCGCTACCGACGACCAAACCATCTTCACCAATTTATTGGAAATGCGTTTAATCACAGGCGACTTTGATTTATTCACCCACTTAAAAACCGCGCTGATTGACAATAAACTCTGGCCTTCGGAACAATTTTTCCCCGCCAAAATTGCCGAACAAGCGCAGCGTTATCGCAAATACCACGACACCGCCTACAACCTTGAACCGAATATCAAAGAAGGCCCAGGCGGGATTAGAGATTTACAAATCATTTCATGGGTGTTTAAGCATCACTATCATTCATCAACCCTGCGAGGCTTAATTAAATACGGCTACCTACCGCGTGCTGAATACGATAACTTGATTGCTGCCCGAGACATACTCTGGCGCTTACGCTTTGCACTCCACAATTTGACTAACCGTAGCGAAGACCGCCTGCTATTCGATTATCAACGCGAACTCGCCACCCAATTCGGCTATATCGACGGTCAAAACCAACCCGATGTCGAACAATTCATGCAGTTTTATTACAAAACAGTAGTTGATATTGAACGACTAAACGAAATGCTGTTACAGGTATTAAATGAAAAGTTGATGAGCCATCAAGCCAACTTAACACCGCAACCGATTAATGCGGATTTTGAGTCCATCGACGGCTATCTACAAGCAACCAATCATCATATTTTTGAACAACGCCCACTCGCGCTATTAGAAATTTTCTTATTACTGCAACAATCACCGTCTTTAAAGGGTATCCGCGCCAATACCGTGCGCTTAATCCGCAAAAGCTTGCATAAAATTGATCACAACTTTAGAGCCGACAAAAACGCCAATCGCCTGTTTATCGAAATATTACGCCAACCACACGGTATTACCGAACAACTCAAACGCATGAACCGCTATGGCGTTCTTGCCGCCTACTTGCCCGACTTCGCCAACATTGTCGCGAGAATGCAATACGATTTGTTTCATATCTACACCGTAGACGAACACACGCTATTTCTGCTCCGCAATCTGCGCCGCTTCTCACTACCGATGCAAGAAGCCGAACTGCCTTTTTGCAACACGATTTTCAGATTGATTAGCAAACCCGAAGTGCTTTACATTGCGGCACTGTTTCACGACATCGCCAAAGGTCGCGGCGGCGATCATTCGCAACTTGGTGAAGCCATTGCCCAAAGCTTTTGTAGCCAACACCTGCTACCTATCCATGACAACAAATTAGTCGCATGGCTAGTGCGAAATCATTTATTGATGTCAATGACCGCTCAGCGCAAAGACATCAGTGACCCAGAAGTCATTCACACCTTCGCCTTACAAGTCGGCAGTATCGAATATCTCAATCATTTGTACTTACTGACCGTCGCCGACATTCGTGCGACTAATCCTAGCTTGTGGAATTCGTGGAAAGACACTCTGCTAAAAGAACTCTACATGGCTACCCACAATGCGCTGCATCGAGGCCTACACAATCCCGTGGCTCGCTCAGAACGACTAGTAGACAACATTAAAGAAGCTCGACAAGAATTAATCAAACTCGGCCTATCCGAGCCAATGATCCAAGATTCATGGCGCCATCTTAGTGACGACTATTTCCTACGTTATTCCGCCGACGAAATCGCATGGCATACCATTGCCATCGCCGCTTCAGCAGAAGCTGATTTACCCTTGGTTTTACTACGCCCAGAAACCCAACGCGGTAGTGCCGAAATTTTCGTTTACACCAAAAATGAAACCGGACTTTTCTCCATTTGTACCGCCAGTATTGACCAACTCGGCTTGACTATTCTCGACGCACGCATCATCACCACCGATGACCAATACGTGTTGAACAGCTTCCAAGTTTTGGAACAATCAGGTGAAGCGATTAACGACATCTATCAAGAGATTCAAATCTGTAGTTCACTACGCCAAAATTTGTTGAATAAAGCAGTGGTTAAAACCCCAACCAATATTCACAAACAATCTCGTCAAGCAAAGCATTTCCCGATTGAGACCCGAATTACCTTTTTGGACGACCCGAAAAACCACCATACGATTCTCGAATTAATCACCACCGACCGGGCTGGCTTGTTATCCACCATCGGCCAAGCCTTTAGTGAATTAGAAATCCAGCTCCACAACGCTAAAATCACCACCATTGGCAGTCGAGCGGAAGATATGTTTTACATTAGCGATCAACTAGGACAGCCTCTGGAAGATGAAGCCCGTCAACATCAATTGCGGGATAAGATTTTGAGTTTTTTAGATGCCAACACCACCTCCTAATTTACGAAATTTTTTGCGCGTTTTACAGAAAAAATACCAATAACTTAAAAAAGTGTGCGATATGACACACTAAATGCGGCATATCACACATTTTTCTTAAAAATCATAATGTTGCGACAATTTGTCGCATTCTCATCCCCCTTCAAAGCAACTAACCTAGAGTGATATTATCTCCTAAACCAACATTAGGGATGCACTTACCAACAACGCCATCAATGCTATAGATTGGCTGTTTAAGGCGGATAAATTCTTATTTAATCTAGTCCTTTAAACACTAAAGGATTAATTAATGTCTTTGGACAAAACCAACTACCTGCATAATCTGTTTATACAATATGCCAGTGAAATTGAAGGTTTTTTAACGAATCGCTATCCCAAAGAAAACGATGTAGGCGATATTGTTCAAGAAATATTCCTAAAGTTATCACAATCGCCTGAGCCTGAAGCAATTCAGAACCCAAGAGCCTATTTGTTTCAGACTGCCATCAATATTGCTATCAATCGCTATCACTGGAGGGAACGACGCAGTAATAGCGACTCCGACGTCAATTTTGATTCAGTTCCGGCACTCAATCAATCACCAGAAACCGATTATCAAATCCATCAACAGCTTGATCAATTTGAAGCTTGGCTACAAAAATTGCCCATTATGCAACGCCATGCCTTCGTCTTATATCGAATTCACGGTTATTCACACTCAGAAATAGCCAATAAACTAGGCATTTCAGTACGCTGTTCACAACGCTATGTCATGTTAACCATGCAATACATTGATCATCAACTACGAAACAATGATTTAGATTGGCGGTAAATTTGCTTTCATTTGTCTCTACATCTATAAAAGCAACTTATATCTAATTTTCTTAGTTCTTATGTCAAATTCTCAACCTTATTCTGATCAGGCACGCGATGAAGCCATTAATTGGTTCCTACATCTGCAAGATGAATTAGGTGGAAATTTAGACAATCCGCAATTTCAGCTTTGGCTTATGGCATCGCCCGAACATCGCTCAGCTTTTCAAGCGATTGAGCAACAATGGCAGTGGATAGAACGATTTAAACAACAAAATTTTCCAGCTAAAACTGAAGCTTTACTGTTCCGACCTGAAAAGACTAATAAAGCTAACCGCTTACGTTATAAAAAGTGGTTAAATCTTAGCTTAGCAGCTTCGATTGTGATGGCGATAGGATTAGGGTTGTTTTCACCTCAGGGACTGTATGGACTTTCTCATACTTACCGGGTTGAAAAGGGCGAAAATAAAACGATTGTCTTAACCGATGGCTCAACAATCGATTTAAATACCAATTCTGAAGTTAATGTTCATTTTAATCATTCGCTGCGAAAAGTTGAACTGATCCGCGGAGAAGCCTTTTTCACAGTTCAACATAATCCACTTCGCCCATTCAATGTACATGTTGCCAATGTTACTTTACGCGACATTGGCACAGCTTTTAACGTCTATCAAAAAGCCGATCAGGTTAATGTCGCCGTAGAAGAAGGCATCGTCGAAGTAAAAAATCAATCCAGTCAAAGCCTAGTTAACGCCGGACAACAAGCAAAAATTCGTAACAACGAGATGATTAAAGTCTCTGCGGCAGAAATCGACATGACAACAGCTTGGAGAAAAGGCGAACTGATCTTTCGTGGCAGTCGATTGGATGAGGTTTTAAACGAAATTGGCCGTTATCACGATGTTCAAATCCAATTAACCAATAAAAATCTCGCGGCACTCGCCGTTACCGGTAATTTCAAAACCGATCAACTTGATATCATGCTCAATGCGGTCAGTAACTTACTATCGGTTAAAATCAAAAAACTATCTCCAAATCAAATAGTTATCGAATCATCCTAAAACACTAATATTTTTTGGCGGTTTTTTACTTTTCAACTGTCTTTATCCTCGTTAATCACTAAAAGGAAACGTAGATATGACATCAAAGTTAACCCCTCTTGCATTTGCCATCGTTTTAGCAACATCAAATATTTATGCTGAAGACACGAAACATAATTTCGATATTCCCTCACAGTCTTTGGAAACGGCGTTACAAAAACTGGCATCTCAATCAGGCAAAGCCATGCTGTTTGCAGAGTATGCCGTTAAAGGTAAACAAAGTGCTGGTTTAAAAGGACAATACTCTACAGAAGAAGCGCTTAATTCATTGCTAAAAAACAGCGGTTTAACATTCAATATCAATACTGATGGGACTGTGATGTTAAAACCGGAAACAGAAGATACCAATGTCACCATACTCGATAAAGTTGTAGTTAGTGACAAAAAACCTGCTGCCGGCTCATTAAGCCAAACCAC
>JBJSYX010000205.1:0-2229 GCA_046090005.1 Methylomonas sp.
GCAAGCGAAATACGGCGATGGAGGAGCGTCTGGAAGCATTATGGTGCTTGGGTTGCTAGCACCCCCCCCCCGCAAGACTGAGTGTTAGCGGATAATGGAGTCGTTCCCTATGCACAGCTTGGGAATGATAAAAACGATAAAACTGACGAGCAGGTGAAGCAAGCTTACTCATGTTTTTTTAACGTATTCCCCGCCGGTTTAAAGGTATGTAAATCCACTGATTTGAATAGTGTAGAATGGATAAAATAAAGGAGATGTGGTTATGACAACAATTACTTTTGATACGTTAAAATTGACTAGGAAATTAGAAGCGGCTGGTTTTACTTCTCAGCAAGCCGAAGCAGAAGTAGAGGCTTTTGCAGAGATATTGTCTGCAACTGATGTGGTTAGTCGCAAGGATTTACAGCTTGAATTAGCGCCTATTCGTGCTGAATTGACGCTATTAAAGTGGATGATAGGTTTATCATTAGCATTATCCACTGGCATTTTGGCTTTACTAACCCGAATGGCATTGGGTTAGTTTCAATCAATCTACTCATGCTTTTTCAATGTACTCCCCGCCGGTTTAAAGGTATGTAAATCCACCGTCGATTCTTCAATTTGGCTGGCGCAACCCCAGCTTAAGGCCTGATCTTGGGTAAAGCGTTTACCCAATTGCCAAGCAATTTCCGCCCTTGCCAATTCAACGCCCAGATAAAAGGCATGGCCACCATCGGTTTGAACGTTTAATTTCGGATACAGCTCAAATGGGTCTTGGGCGCTGTGTAAACCATCACGATTAAACACATGCAAACCTTCGCTGCTGGTTTGAATTCGGTAGCTAGGATCTTTAATTTGGCTGGCAAGATTTTGGATTTCTTCCAAGCTATTCAAGAAAGGCGCGGTGTCATGAACCGTCAGCAAATCGCTGTTGATGTGTTTCGGCAAGCTATTGTTTTGCTTGGCGGCAAACATAATTCGCCGAGCGCGATCGGCTTCTTTAATCGCTCGGCAAGCGTGTTTGCTGACTTGGGTGGCGAGAATATGGTTGATATTCAGCTCCGAACAAATTCCCAGTAATAAAGCATTCATACCGCTAGTGTCGGCGTGGGTTAATTCGGTGATATTGCCCACGCCGAACATCATTTCGACATCAGGGTAACGTTGGCGAAATTGATGATTGCGAACGATGGAATCGGTAAAGCCAAAATGGATAGGGTCGAGAATCGGATCGACGATAAAGGCGCGGTTTTTGGCTTGTAGAATCCGAATCGGTTCATCCAGCGAGTTCAAATCACCGTGAGTTTCGGGAATTAAAATCGGCGTGGTCGCTACTTCGTCGGCAATCCACAGGCTGGATTTGGTTAAACTGAGCATGTAATCAGCACCGGCTTTGCCACCGGCCAATAAATCGGCATCTTGCAAGGAGTCAATGCTGACCAGAAAACCTTCCTGTTTTAAAGTACGAATGGTTTCCGTTAAATGGGTAAATGGCGTGTCCGGCAAGCAGCCAATATCAATCACATCGGCACCGTTGGCCTTGTAATAATAAGCGCGTTCAACAATTGCTTCGACGCTGATATTCGGTGCATCGACAATTTCGGCAAAAATCTTGGTTTGGTATTGGCTTAAATCGTAATGATGAGCCGCTTGGCCGAAGTATTGTGGTAAGTCTTTAATTTCTTCGGGGCCGCGCTCGACGGGAATCCCGAAGTGTTGTGATAAAGCCTCTAAATCGCCACGGCAGCGGCCCGGCACGATGATTCTATCGGCACCGGCGGTATCGGTTAAACGTCGGGCAATCATATCGGCAGTGATTAAAGCCGCTACCGTGACGCCCATCACATGCACTTGATACAAAAAATCCGGCTGCATTTTTTCCAGCACTTGCCGCACTTGTTTTTCGGCGAGACGGCCTGTGATAAATAAAATTCGTTCGCTCATAAATTAGCCAGCCTTTGGCGCACGCTAACAATCAACTGCTCGACATCATCAACCACTTGCGTGAAAGGAAACTCGCGGAGTTTATCGGTGGCTTCCAGTTCAATCGGTCTTGGATAAACCATGAATTTTTTATTACCCGGTGCGGTGGTTTCTATTTCCGGTGCGGTATCGCAAGGGTAGACAATGCTCTCAACCCGGCACTTGCCTGCTTGAGCGTAGAGATTGGTGACCAGTGAATCGGCGATGCCCAAACTGCATTTGGCGATAGTGTTGGAGGTAGTCGGTGCCATCACCAATGTATGGTAA
>JBJSYX010000206.1:0-2969 GCA_046090005.1 Methylomonas sp.
ACCCAAACGATTATTTGGCGACATTGTTTGAACAAGGCAAAGTGATTGCCGATTTTGAACAGCGCAAAGTGATTATTCGCGACGCGGCTAATCAAGCAGCAGCGAAAGTGGGTGGCGCGGCGCATATTGAATACGATTTATTAGAAGAAATCGCGGCTTTGAACGAATGGCCGGTGCCGGTAGTCGGTAATTTCGACGCGCGATTTTTAGAATTGCCAATGGAGGTTTTAATCACCACCATGCAATCCAACCAAAAATATTTTCCGGTTAAAAATGCGCAAGGTGGTTTGTTGCCGCACTTTATTACGTTCAGCAATATCGAAAGTAACAATCCGGCATCGATTCAGCATGGTAATGAGCGGGTGATTTTGCCGCGTTTGTCAGATGCAGAATTTTTCTGGAAACAGGATCGTAAACAATCATTGGCAGATCGGGTTGAAAGTTTAGCGACGATTGTGTTCCAAAAAGATTTGGGGACGTTGCTAGACAAAACCCAGCGAGTTGAAAAATTGGCTGGCCTAATTGCCGAGCAATTAGGCGCAGATGTGGCTTTAACTCAACGCGCAGCGTTATTGGCTAAAACCGATTTGATGACCAATATGGTCGGTGAATTTGCCAATCTGCAAGGCATTATGGGTCGCTATTACGCTATGGCGGATGGCGAAAATCCTGAAGTGGCGATTGCGTTGGAAGAACATTACTTCCCAAAACAATCTGGCGGCGCGACTCCAAGCACGTTAATCGGTCAAATTTTGTCTTTGGCTGAAAAAATCGACACCTTGAGCGGCATTTTTAGTGCCGGTTTAATCCCAACGGGCGATAAAGATCCGTATGCTTTACGCCGCGCGACTTTAGGGATTTTGCGGGTATTGATCGAAAACGGCATTGCTTTGGATGTGGTGAGCTTGTTGGATAGTGCTTTGGCTCAATTCAGCCACAGTTTTAACCACAGCGAAACTCGTCAACGAGTGATTGATTTTATCTTTGACCGTTTAAAAGGTTATAGCTTGGATCAAGGCTTCAGCGCCGATGAGTTTGAAGCCGTGTTGGCGGTCAATCCCACTCAACCTTTGGACTTTATGTTGCGGTTACGGGCGGTGAAAGCGTTTAGACAATTGCCAGAAGCGGAAAGCTTGGCAGCGGCGAATAAACGGATTATCAATATTTTGAAAAAATCTGATCATGCTATTTCCGAGGAAATTGGTAGTTTGGTTGAAGTAGCGGAGAAAAATCTGTTGGCAGCTGCAGAAGCTTCAAACGCCGATATTTTGCCGTTATTAGCTGAACAAAATTACCCAATGGCTTTGACGCGCTTGGCGCAGTTACGCGATCAGGTTGATGCGTTTTTTGATCAAGTCATGGTCAATACCGATGATTTGGCTTTACGTAACAGTCGCTTGGCTTTATTGGCGATGCTGTCCAACCAGTTCTTGAAAATCGCTGATATTTCTAAACTGCAATCGTGACCCAGCGTTACCTTATCTTGGATCGGGACGGCGTGATTAACGCCGATTCGGATGCCTTTATTAAATCGCCTGATGAATGGCTGCCGATAAGCGGTAGCCTTGAGGCGATTGCCTTACTCAATCAACATGGCTTTAAAGTCGTGGTAATTACCAATCAGTCGGGGATTGCCAGAGGCTTGTTTGATTTGGACACTTTATCGGCAATCCACGCCAAAATGCAGCAGATGCTGGCCGATGTCGGCGGCAAGATTGAAGCGATTTATTTCTGCCCACATGGCCCGCAAGATGATTGTGTTTGCCGTAAACCCAAGATTGGCTTGTTTGAACAATTTGCCGCCGATAAGCAAGTCAATTTGCACAATCTGTATTCGGTTGGCGATTCTTATCGCGACCTTGAAGCCAGCTTAGCGGTTGGCGCAAGACCTTTGCTGGTGAAAACTGGCAAAGGTTTAACCACCTTAGAAAATCACCCTCAACTCAATATTCCTATTTTTGAGCATCTTTATGACGCAGCAACCTACATCATCACCCAAAGCTAATTTTAAAGTTTACTTAGGCTCTACGCTGTTTTTTATCTACATTTTGCTTTCCACGCCACTATTTGGTTTGTGCATCTTCAGTTGTCTGCTTTTTCCTTTCCAAGTGCGCTATAAAATTGGCCAAATTTGGATTTGCTCGTTGCTCTATATGCTGAAGCTTTGCTGTGGACTAAGTTATGAAGTAGAAGGTACTGAAAACCTACCGACGGGCGCCGCTGTGATTTTGAGTAAACATCAATCAGCTTGGGAAACCATCGCTTTACGGCGAGTGATTTCGCCACAAACCGCTGTATTAAAAAAATCTTTGTTGCTGATTCCGTTTGGCGGCTGGGCACTGGCGACTTTGAAACCGATTGCGATTGATCGACAAAATCAAAAAGAAGCGCTGAAAATGCTGCTTGAGCAAGGTCAAGCTCGATTGGAGGAGGGCTTGTCTGTTTTAATTTTCCCTGAAGGCACACGAGTGGCACCAGGAGCAGTGAAAAAATTTGGTGCTGGCGGGGCTATGTTAGCGCAGAAATCGGGCTTCCCAGTAGTGCCTCTTGCCCATAATGCGGGTGAGTTTTGGCCAAGAAACAGTTTTTTAAAATATCCTGGTGTGATTAAGGTCAAAATTGGCCCGGTGATTTCGACACTGGATAAAAAATCCAAAGAAATTAATGCAGAAGCAGAAGAGTGGATTAATCAAACTATGCAGAAAATGGGCTAATCAATGATTTTAAATTTACTTCCTGCCTAAACGCACAAGACCCGCGAAAGCGGGTCTTGTTTCGATCTTTATAGCAAAAGCTAAAACTTAGTTTGCTTTGCCTTGAGCAGAACCAGAACCGTAGTTAGCTGGTTTTTTGTTGCCGATGTCTGGGCTATCCATGCAACCTGTCAAGCTAACAATCATCAAGCTCATTGCTAAAAGAGATAATACTTTTTTCATAACATCCTCCAATTAAAATTTTTTTTATTTTTT
>JBJSYX010000207.1:0-2357 GCA_046090005.1 Methylomonas sp.
AGATAATCGTTGAAAACATTGATAAGCTCGGGGACAGAAAATTGTTTGTTTAGCGCCGAAAAATCGCTCATAGAACCGGAGACGACAATTTTGCCGATTTTCTTAATCGGCACTGTTAAGGGATTGATGCCATCAGTCAGCAGTTTTAGTAAAGCCGGTTGGGTATAGCGACCGATAATGTGATAGGACTGAGCAATGTTTTGCAGCATCATGCCGACAGCTTGCAGCATCAGGTCGGTGCTTTCAGTAATAGCCACGGTTTTCATATTCCAATCGGAAAATAGACGCTCTTCCCAGTCATATTCCGCAGTTAAAACCGTAATATCGCAATGTCGAGGGTCGCGGCCAATTTTTTCTAGCAACTGATCGACTACGGTTTGTTCACCCTCAAGAATCTGGAAGAAATATTCCCCTGCTGAAATCAATACACCGGTCACATCAATTTTTCGATTATTGAAACTCGATATTCTTCCTATTTCCAAAATCTCCTCTTCAGTGAGAACAGCATTAACTTTACTGATATAGGTCAGCCGTTTCATGCCTTCCACGACTATAGGCGCCTCGGAGTCGGACCGATAATCACTCAAATTGCGAATCGCCTTGTTCATCAACCAACCGCTTTGAATCAAGGCCTGTAAATCCGATTGAGATAAAAGTCTAAGTTCACAATCCGAAAGGCATCGAACGGTCTCCACCCGACGATTCTGATGAGTAGGCAAAATTTCACCGAAGTAATCGCCTGGCCTTAACTCATTGACCGAGCGTCCATCCTGAATCACTTTCAGCCGTCCGCAATCAACCACATAGGCAAATTGCGCGGCATCACCTTGTTGAAAGATATAGTCGCCGGCTTTGAAATGAGATTTTTGTAGATGCTCCGAATGCGTTTGTGCCAACACAGCAATATCATTGCGAAACGCGAGTGCTAAAAACCAATCAAAAATAATTCGAAGATTGCGTTCCAGACCCGGTACGGATAGAAGATTGATAAACCGCGATATAAACCAAGCGGGTTTGCCGCTGATAATTAAAAAACCCAATCGACATAGAGAATGTTCACCCATGGTGTAAGGTTGCAGGAACCACTTGCGTTGTTGGAAGTGGCGCAACTCATAGCCCTGGGAATGCGCCCAGGCATTGAATCCTGCGCTAGCACCCAGTTGGACCCGATCGTTGGTAAAAATAAAAGGGCTTTGGCCGGACACTAAACTCAATTCAGTGATCCAGATGTTTGCAAAGCCCTTGAGACGCAATTCTTGGTCAATGGTAAAGGGAGCGACCAAGTCAGTTTGCCCGATAATGGGAATCGAAGGTTGTTGCAGTGAGGTGTTGATGACCAAGCCCACCGCTTGTGACTGGCCATTAGTAAAGAATACTTGACGTTCTGTCACGCTTTCGATGCGCTCATCGTGATGTTCTGTGACACCTGCCTTAAGCAAACATTGACTTCTCTTGGCGCCAATGATTGTTTCGAATTCCGACCAAGTTGATTTCGGTTCTGCATACAGATGAATTTGCCATCCACGGTTGCGCAATACTGAATAGGAAGATTCGGCGGCACGTATTATCTGACTGATTGCTACCGCTATCGCATAGGAGGTCTCTTGAGCACCAATGACCGCAAAAGTGAGTAGGCGTTTCTGTTCTGTCAGGTCCGGTTCAAACTCGGCTTCTTCCACCAGATCGAGTACACGTTGCCTGATTCTTAAGGCATCGGTTACCGAATCAATCGCGCAAGCATGTGACATCATCCCGGGTATTGCCGATCCACTCGATTTGGCGGTTAAAGTCAAAATCAAGCTGTCATAAGCTAATTCCAGGAGTTCGTTATTTTTACGTTTGACAATAACTTTTTGTGATTTTGGATCAATTGCATCCAAATGACCGACAACAACTTGGGTTTGCTGCACGATACGTCGCAAGGGGTTAACGACATTACCCGGTTGTACGGTTCCACCAATAACCTCTGGTAAAAAAGGGATAAACAGAAAATTCGCCTGCTCATTCAGTAGCGTAATATTGACTCGTGAATACTGGCCAATTAATTTTTCAATTTTGATAGCCGCTTGTAGCGCTGACAGGCCGCCGCCAACGATAACAATGTTGGCCGCTTTGTCGCCAGGCTCTGGGCGTTTTAAATGACCTGCCGAGTTAATCAAACAAGACACCACCACACCATAAAATAGAATGTGTTCTGTCGGGGTTTCCGGCAGCAACAAGGCAAATACTGAAAACGCACTCAGCAAAAACAAGGACAAAGGTCGTAACAGAACTCCGGCTATCATCAAAATTCCCGCACTGACTTCAACTAATGCCATGAAAAGCGTAAAAGCCTCAGGATTGATAGAGAGTATCGG
>JBJSYX010000208.1:0-3082 GCA_046090005.1 Methylomonas sp.
ATCACCTTCAGCGACCAGCATTTTTTGGTTTTAGACCAACATAATCATTGCCTAACAAGGCAACCGATTGAACGCTGTTTCCATCGGTTATTTTTTGTTCAGGCCCACCTGTGATCGGTAAGTCCAAACCCTTTTTTAATGTAAATTGCATAGTTGTTAAACCTGCTCCCCAGACAAATTGCTGCAAAAAAGCCCTTAGCGAACCTCAGATTTCACCGGACACTTCATGACATAAATCTTCGCCATTACATCACAACTCAGAAGCTTTCTCAATCTGCAAAAGCACAGAGCCTGCCAACTTCATACAATTTGTTGTTTCGCCAACATTCTATCCGGGTATAATCAGCAAACCTGAGAAATTAGCTTGGGATTTTCTAGTTAACTTTAGATTCTGCGAACAAAAATTCATGTCGATTAGCCCCAGAAAACACACTCAACAAGTCTTGGTAGGTAATGTTAAAGTTGGCGGCGGTGCGCCGATAGTTGTTCAGTCAATGACCAACACCGACACTGCAGATGTAGCAGGTAGCGTTAAACAAATTATGGAATTGTCGGATGCGGGCTCGGAAATGGTCAGAGTTACCGTTAACACTGAAGAAGCAGCCCAGGCTGTACCCGAAATCGTCAACCAACTAATCCAAAAGGGTTACACACTACCCATCATTGGCGACTTCCACTTTAACGGCCATAAATTACTGGAAAAATATCCGGCCTGCGCCGAATCGCTGGCCAAATATCGCATCAATCCTGGCAATGTCGGCAAAGGCAAAGCGCGCGACCCACAATTCCAGCAAATGATCGAATTTGCTTGCCGTTACGATAAGCCAGTCAGAATCGGCGTCAACGGTGGCAGCCTAGATCAAGCCGTTCTCACCCGCTTACTCGATGAAAACAGACAGCTCAGTAGCCCAAAACCGTTACCGGCCATCACCCGCGAAGCAATTGTCCTGTCAGCACTCGAAAGCGCCGCTAAAGCCCAAGAACTTGGGCTAGGCAAAGACAAAATCATACTTTCCTGCAAAATCAGCAACGTACAAGAACTGATCAGCATTTATGAAGACCTGTCCAATCGGTGCGACTACGCATTACACCTAGGCCTGACTGAAGCCGGCATGGGCTCAAAAGGCATTGTCGCCTCTTCAGCAGCACTTGGCATCCTGATGCAACAAGGCATAGGCGACACTATTCGTATCTCTTTAACACCAGAACCTGGGGCAGCACGCACTAAAGAAGTTATCGTCGCCCAAGAAATCCTGCAAACCATGGGGTTCAGATCATTCACTCCGATGGTTATAGCCTGCCCCGGCTGCGGACGGACCACCAGCGACTACTTCCAACGCCTTGCTCAAGACATTCAAGCTTATCTGCGCGATCAAATGCCGGTCTGGCGCAACAAATATAAAGGTGTTGAAAACATGGAAGTCGCGGTTATGGGGTGCGTGGTAAATGGCCCAGGCGAAAGTAAAAACGCCAATATCGGCATCAGCTTACCTGGCACAGGCGAATCTCCGGTCGCTCCGGTGTTTGAAGATGGCGTGAAGACCGTGACCCTGAAAGGCGACAATATCGCCGCTGAATTTCATGCCCTGGTTGAGCGTTATATAGAATCTCACTACAGCCAGAATTAAGCTTTTGAAATCAAAAAAAAGGCGGCTTGAAGCCGCCTTTTTTATAACCCGAACTGACTACTTATTTACTGCAAACACCGGTGAAAGATACACCATAAACAAGGAAAACGCCGCCAGCCAAAGATAGGCAGCCACAACCAAAAACTCGGCATACCAATCCGGCAACACGACAGGCAGCAACACCAACAAAAAGACAGCACCATTAATCAGCAAAAAGCTGATAGCCATCAAATTAGCCGCCCGAGCCGAACGCCCTACTGTGCCGACAACCAATCTGGCCATCATGCCCAGACTCAATACACCGATACCACCAACGGCAAAAGCATGAATCGCCGCAAGCTCTGATACCAGCGAAAATCCAGACAGCGCCAATAACAGAAAACCAAGCAATAACCACCCATAACCCAAATACAAAATCCACAGCAAAGGCACAAACCAGACCCGCGAATCAAACCAGGCAACGGCACGTAATGCATTCGCCAAACACGCCATAATACATAAAGCCATCAACCAGCCACCCGACCATTCTGCCAAGACTGCCAGCCATGCTAGCAAGGCCAGCGCAATCGATAAATTGTCCAGCAAAGGATTGCGGATACAGATTACACCACTCAAACTGCGCTCAGTTAAAAGCGGAATCCAATGACCTGAGCCCAGGATAATTGTCATTACCAATACAGCAACAAACAAGTCGACACCCAAAGTTGCCGTACCATCCGCCAATCCCAGTTCCTCGACATGCACCAGCATATTTGCAGTAGCCAGCACCAACACTAAAAACGGATAAAACCAATTCGACTTATCCTCGGCACGCCACACAATTTTGGCTAAATAAAAAGCCAACATCGGCAAAAATGCCAGATCAAGCAAAGCGATTAAAACATCAGGTAGCAAACCCGCATAAAAAGGCACCACGCGCCCATAAAGCCAAATCAGCGCCAACCCCAAAACCTGCTTGGAGCCAATCGCATGATCCCCGGTAGCCAAACTTCTGACGGCTGTCAGCAATAAGCCGGCAAGCACGGCGACACCATAACCAAATAGCATTTCGTGAGCATGCCAGACAGTAGCAGAAAAATAATTTTCCAACGGAATTGCCGATCTCGAAAACGCATTCCATACCGCAATCAATGCTAAGGCGGATAAGCCGGCAAGCGCAAAAAACAACCGATATCCCACCATCGCCGGATATTCAAAAATTGTTGTCTTACTCATAACAGGCGTTCCTCGAGCCAATCCAGCTCATTTTTGCTAAAGCCGGCGATTATACGCACTTCACGATTAAACGGCCCTTTGGGTTTACCCTTATAAAAACTTAATAACAATGTTTTATAGGCTTGTTCGGAATCAAGACCTTGCTGAGCAGCCCAGTATTTAAACCAGTAAGATCCTCTTTCAACATGACCAATTTCATCTTCAAAAATTCGGGTCAGAATATCGACACTGTACCGATC
>JBJSYX010000209.1:0-2510 GCA_046090005.1 Methylomonas sp.
AATATTGGCGCCGATATACAACAACGAATGTGGCCTAGCTTGGCATTAGCTTTACCCTCATTAATTGTCGGTTTGTTGGTCAATATCAGTTTGGCTTTATTTATGGTGTTATTCCGTAACAGCTATTTAGAGCTGGGCGGCAGCGTGTTGTTAGTGATGTTGATGTCGATTTCGTCCTTGTTTTACATCATCGGCGGTCAGTTTTTGATTGGTAAATTGCTGAAATGGGTGCCGATTTCCGGTTATGACTCAGGTTGGTCGGCGATTAAGTTTCTGGTTTTACCCGTGATGATTAGCGTGGTGGCGGGGATTGGTTCCGGCGTGCGTTGGTATCGGAGTTTGTTTTTAGAAGAAGTCGAAAAAGACTATGTCCGCACCGCCCGCGCCAAAGGACTTAGCGAAACCCAAGTCTTGTTCAAACACGTTTTACAAAATACCATGATCCCGATTTTGACCGGTGTGGTGGTGGTTTTACCGCTGTTGTTTATGGGTAGTTTGATTATGGAATCGTTTTTCAGCATCCCGGGTTTAGGCAGTTACACCATCGATGCGATTAATCGTCAGGATTTTGCCATTGTTCGTTCTATGGTGTTTTTAGGCTCGGTTTTATACATCGCCGGTTTGTTGTTAACCGATATTTCCTACACCTTGGTCGATCCGCGCGTGAGGTTAAGTTGATGTTAGTGTTATGGACTGATGCGCTGATTTATTTGCTGGTTGCGGCTTCATTTGGCTTGGCTTGGTATTTATCTCGTCAGCTGCATATGCGGCGGCCATTAACCAAGCTGGTTAGCAGTCCGGTAGCGATGGCAACTTTAACGTTATTGCTGTGTTTTGGATTGATTGGTTTAGTCGATTCCATCCATTTCAAAAATAGCGAAAGCAACGGCAATGAAGCCATCAGCGTTTTAGATCGCGCTTGCGATGCGATGCGCTCACACGGCGAAAAAACCTACTCCGAACCATTTGCCGCTTATTTATACAGCAAAGAAACCATCACTTTGCCGGACGGCTCGACTCACTGGGATTATCCACGACTAAAACACGGTGGCGCACATTTACAAAATCCAGAGACTGATTTGATAGCGGATGTAGTGACTAAAACCGGTTGGGTTATGCTGAAAACGGTAGCTATTTTAGGTTTATTTATCGGGTTAATGACCAAACCCAATCGCCAACTGTTATGGCAACCAGTGAGCGCCAAAGCGGTTTGGTTGGTATTGAGTCTAGTGATTACGCTGACTTACAGTTTATGGATATTGTCGAACGATTACCATGTCTTTGGCACCGATAAAGTTGGCGAAGATGTGTTTTATCAAGCCTTAAAAAGCATTCGCACTGGCTTGGTGATTGGTTGTTTAACCACCTTAGTGATGCTGCCGTTAGCGATAGTGTTCGGCATCATGGCCGGATTTTTTAAAGGCTGGATTGATGACCTGATTCAATTTACCTACACCACGTTAAACTCAATCCCCAGCGTGTTACTCATCGCTGCATCAATATTAATGGTGCAGGTCTACATGACCAATCATGCCGAAGACTTCAATAATTTATTAGTCCGCGCCGATATGCGCTTGCTGTTTTTATGTCTAATTTTGGGCGTCACCAGCTGGACCGGTTTATGCCGAATGCTTCGCGCCGAAACCTTAAAACTACGGGAAATGGAATATGTACAAGCCGCGCAAGCTTTAGGGGTTAAACCTACCATGATTTTATACCGCCACATTCTGCCCAACGTTATGCACATTGTTTTGATTTCTGTGGTGTTGGATTTTAGTTCCTTGGTGTTGGCCGAAGCAGTGTTGTCTTATATCAACATCGGCGTCGATCCGACTACTCATAGTTGGGGCAATATGATTAATGGTGCACGGCTGGAAATGGCAAGAGAACCGGTGGTTTGGTGGTCATTAGCGGCAGCGTTTGTGTTTATGTTTAGCTTGGTATTAGCGGCTAATTTGTTTGCCGACAGTGTTAGGGATGCGTTTGATCCGAGGAGAGCGGATAAATGATTAACAATTTCAAAAAAATTGATTTTCTTTCGCCGGGTGATTTTGAGATTTTTGTTCGCGATGTTTTTCTTGCTGCTGGTTGGTCTGATGCAATTATTACAAAAGTAGGGCAGGAGTTTCAGTATGGAGATGGTGGAGTCGATATTTTTGCGTATAAAAATAAACGCAAATTTGCTATTGAAGTAAAACAAAGAAAAGCGGGAACTACAGTAGACATAAAAGCTTTGAACCAATTAGTCACTGGAGCAAAACTTGCGAATGTAAATAGTATGATCTTAGTTACCAACTCTTATTTTACATCCGAAGTAAAAGTGAGAGCATTAAGGTTAGGTGTTGAATTAATTGATCGAGATGGATTGCAAAATTTATGGATTAAAAAACATTCTGAAATTGGGCGTGAAATTAAACCAAGAAAATATCAAGAAACAGTAATCCAAGATAGTTTAGATCGATTTAATCAAGGTAAAAGTCGTTTACTCATTGAAATGAGCGGCTGTATAT
>JBJSYX010000210.1:0-4292 GCA_046090005.1 Methylomonas sp.
CGAAAACCTAGCTCACAAAATTTTTGAAGAACGCGGTAAACAGTTCAGCCAGCAAAACCAACAAAGCATCGAAAACCTGGTTGCGCCGCTCAAGCAACAATTAGGCGAATTTAAAACTCGCGTCGAAACCGTTTACGACAACGAAACCAAAGACCGAATTAGTTTGCGGGAAGAAATTGTTTCTTTGCGCCGCGATACCGCCAAAATGAATCAAGAAGCCTTGAATTTAACTAAAGCCTTAAAAGGTGACAACAAAGCTCAAGGCAATTGGGGCGAGATGATTTTGGAGAAAGTGCTGGAACAATCCGGCTTGCGGAAAGGTATCGAATACGAAACCCAAGCCGCGTTTCGTGATGAAGATAATCGTCTGTTCAAGCCCGATGTGATTGTGCGATTGCCGGAAAACAAAGATGTGATTATTGATTCTAAAGTGTCGCTAGTTGCCTATGAGCGGTATTGTTCGGCTGAGGATGATCAAGTGCGGATTGAGGCGTTGAAACAACACATCGAAGCGGTACGAAATCATATTAAAGGTTTAAGCAATAAAGACTATGCCAGTTTAAAAGGCATACGTTCCTTGGATTTTGTCTTGTTGTTTATGCCGATAGAAGCGGCGTTTATGGCGGCGTTTCAAGCCGATGACAAACTGTTTAATGATGCCTTTGAACACAAAATTGTCGTGGTTACTCCGACCACTTTGTTGGCAACCTTACGCACCGTACAAAACATCTGGCGTTACGAACAACAAAACGAAAATGCCCGATTAATTGCTGATAAAGCTGGCGCTTTGTACGACAAGATTCGTGGTTTCGCCGAAGACATCGAAAAACTTGGCAATCAGCTCAATACTGCGCACAAAACGTATGACGGCATTGTTAATAAACTCAGTAGTGGCAACGGTAATCTATTACGTCAAGCCAGTGCTTTTGAGGAGCTGGGGGTAAAAATCAAAAAGAAACTGCCCAAAACTTTGACTGAGCAAATGGGCTTACAAGAGGGTGGGGAGGATATTTAGATTACGCCGGTAGCTTGTAAATGCTGATTAGTGAGTAAAACAAATTAGCGGGCTTTTGAAGCATTGCTTCAAAAGCCCGCATAAATTTTTAAACTTCGTTTTCACGATTTTCCGTGATTGAAACATCATCCTTTGGTTCTGGATTAACGGTATCTTTATCTACCGAATCAGATAGCGGGTTTTTATTGGCTTTTTGCTGTTGAGAAAATCGCCAAAAAATTGCTCCGACTAACAGAACTAGAATAATTAAAGAAAGTACCACTAAAAACTTATAGAAATCACTGTTTCCGGTGCCAGATAAACCATCTGATATACCGTTAGCAAGGGTTCTATTGGTATCAGCATCTGATTGCATAACATCAATTTCAGTGTTTTGTTTTTTTCTAGCTAAAGCTGTTTCTTGTTCAACGCTTTTGATTCTATCGTTGGCGATAGCCGCTTCCAAATCAGCTTTGGCTTTAAGTCGTTGTAGCTCTAATTCGGCTTGTTGTATTTCCAAGCTGGATTGGCGCTTCATCAACTCGCGCTCTTCGTCCTCTTGAGCTTGTTGCCGATACTTATCTTGAAGTCGTTCATCGTTGATGGCTTTTGCTTGAGCTTCTGCCTTATCTGCGGCAATTTTTGCATTAATTGCAGCCGCTCTATTTTGCTCAGCTTTTGCTTGTAATGCTTTTTCTTGCAATTTACGATCGGCTTCTCGTTGTTGATTAGCGATTTGTTCTAATCGCTGTTGTTCAGCTACGCGAGCCTCGTAAGCGGCTTGTTCTTTCGCTTTCTGATTCGCTATCGACTGGCTTTGTGCATTGTCTAGTGCATTTAACTGATCGGATAGAGATGGATCGGCTAAGCTTAGGCTACTGAATGCTAATAAAAATGAATAAACTAAATACTTCATATTATTTTTCTGCAGGGCAAGTAGCGTTGGGTTGAATACGAGTTTCATTAGGACCGGTAGAGATAATCAATGCTGTTTCATTAACCTTAAACTCGCATGCTCTACCAACTTGAGCAGATGTAAATATCTTATCATTCTCAATATAGGCGATTGAAACGCCTTCAACTAATACTTTATCGGCAACTAAAGAGCCAGCTGCCGCACCTAGAGCACCACCACCAACGGTTGTAGCCACGGTTCCACCAGTGCCAATGCCGCCAAATCCACCAGCTAATCCACCAGCTAGAGCACCCAGCACAGCACCACCAATTTGTGCCTGCTGTTTTTGTTGAGAGTTATCAACTTCAATTTTTGCAGGCAATACTGCGGTAATTTTTATCGTTCTTGCTGCTTGAGCACTATTTACTTGACCGGCTTTATAGACATTCCCTTTCAAGTTTTCACCGGTTGCAGCGCAGCCTGTCATTATAATGGTCGAAAGTATCACTAAGTTTTTTGCTTTCATTGGTTTTTCCTTATGTTGATATATCAGGATTTTTCAAATGTTATTTAGGTAATTTTGATATATATCAATTTGTGTTTAATCGTAAATCAGTTCCGATAATACCTATTTATAATTCTGATGGTCAAGGTTAAAAATAACCATGTACAGTAATTGCGAGATGAATTTTCAAGTTATTGGTACAACGACTTAGGCTGGAAAAATCAAATTTGGCCTAAGCTTGGGATTCTAGCTGGAATCATAAAAATCGATGGTTAAATGATGTTAATTCCTAGCCAGTAAGATGTGGTGTTTTAAGATATTGTGATGGTGCTAGAAAAAATGCTTTTTTGTGTAGGAGGGGAGGGTGGCGGAGTTGTTAATCCGCCACCATTTAAGGGGCCTTACTCAGTTGCTCTTGCTGCGCGTTTACGATCGTTTTCAGATAATAATTTTTTCCGTAACCGAATCGATTGTGGGGTGACTTCGACTAACTCATCTTCATCAATAAACTCTAAAGCCTGTTCCAAAGTCATTTTTTGGATACGGGTTAAGATTAAATTTTCGTCAGTACCAGCTGCGCGGATGTTGGTTAGCTGTTTCGCTTTAGTCGGGTTAACGACCAAATCGTTGGCACGCGAGTGGATACCGACCAACATACCTTCGTAAACTTCGTCAGCGTGAACCAAGAATAATTCTCCACGTTCTTGCAGGGCAAACAACGCATAAGCCAAAGCTTTACCTTGTACCATCGACACTAATACACCGCGTTTACGCATCCCAATAACGCCTGGTTTGGTTGGGCCGTAGTGGTCGAAAACGTGGTAAAACAAGCCTGAGCCTGAAGTAGCAGTCATAAATTCGGTTTGGAAGCCGATCAAGCCGCGTGATGGCACCATGTATTCCAAACGAATACGGCCTTTGCCATCGGGAACCATGTTCAACAAGTCGCCTTTACGTTCGCCCAATTTTTCCATGATGGCACCTTGGTGAATTTCTTCAACTTCGATGGTCACCATTTCAAACGGTTCGCTCATCACGCCGTCGATTTCTTTGATGATTACTTCCGGTCTTGATACACCCAACTCGAAACCTTCGCGGCGCATGTTTTCAATCAAAATTGATAAATGCAACTCGCCACGACCAGAGACTTTAAATTTGTCTGGATCAGCGGTGTCTTCAACCCGCAAAGCGACGTTGTGTTGGAGTTCTTTGTGTAAACGGTCACGAATTTGGCGCGAAGTAACGAATTTACCTTCTTTACCAGCGAACGGTGAGTTGTTGACTTGGAAAGTCATACTCACAGTCGGTTCGTCAACTTTCAATGGTGGCAAGGCCTCAACAGAATCTTGTTGGCACAAGGTGTCGGAGATTTCCAGTTTGTCGATACCGGTGAAAGCGATGATGTCACCCGCTTGCGCTTGTGGCACTTCGATACGTTCCAAACCTTTGAATCCAAAGATTTGCAACATCCGCACGTTACGAGTCGCTCCTTCACGATTAATCAAGGTCAATTGTTGGTTGGATTTAACCGCACCCCGTTGAATACGACCGATACCGATAACGCCGACGTAGCTGTTGTAATCCAAACTGATCACTTGCATTTGGAATGGGCCATCGATGTTAACCGGTGGTGGGCTGACTTTTTCGACGATAGTTTCAAATAGTGGGGTCATATCGCCACCTTCTACTGTGCTATCCAAGCCAGCGTAACCTTTTAGGGCTGAAGCGTAAACGATAGGGAAGTCTAATTGTTCGTCAGTTGCGCCAAGGCGGTCGAACAAGTCGAAAGTTTGGTCGATAACCCAATCAGGACGCGCACCTGGGCGGTCGATTTTGTTGATAACAACGATAGGTTTTAAGCCTAAAGCAAAGGCTTTTTGGGTAACGAAACGGGTTTG
>JBJSYX010000211.1:0-2883 GCA_046090005.1 Methylomonas sp.
GAAAGTCGAAGACGGCAAGGGCGGTAGTCGCTTAATTCAGAAAGAAGCGGTGATTTTTCCGCGCTATCATCAACTCGATGCCACCCGGCGACTGGTCACTGCCGCGCAACTGGAAGGCCCCGGCCAGAATTATCTGATTCAGCATTCGGCCGGCAGCGGCAAGACCAATTCGATTTCCTGGTTGTCGCATCGGTTGGCCAGTTTGCATGATGGCAACGATCACAAGGTGTTTGATTGCGTGATTGTGATTACCGACCGGCAAGTGTTGGACAGGCAATTGCAGGACGCCATTTATCAAATCGAACACGCGCAAGGCGTGGTGAAGGCGATTGATCAGGATTCCAAGCAGTTGGCGGCGGCGCTGATCGACGGCACTAAAATTGTGATTACCACTTTGCAGAAGTTTCCGTTTGTGTTGCGCGGCTTATTGCATGCCGCTGGCGCGGATAACATTGATGCAGCGGACGAAATGGCTAAAACGCAAGCCAAAGCCTGGGAGCAGGAAATCGGTAAGCGGCGTTATGCGGTGATTGTTGATGAAGCGCATTCGTCGCAAACCGGCGAAACGGCCCGGGAACTCAAGTCGATTTTGGGCGCGAATGCCGCCAACGGCGAAGACGACGAAACCGATTTTGAAGACCGTTTGAATCAGGTCATGGCTTCGCGTGGTCGTCAGCCCAACATCAGCTTTTTTGCCTACACTGCCACGCCCAAGGGCAAGACTTTGGAGCTGTTTGGCCGCGTTGGTCATACCGGCAAGCCTGAGCCGTTTCATCTTTACAGCATGCGCCAAGCCATCGAGGAAGGCTTTATTCTGGACGTGTTGCAGAACTACACGACCTACAAAACCTATTTCAAATTGGTCAAAGCCATGGAGGATGATCCGAACCTACCCAAGAAAAAGGCGGCGCGGGCCTTGGCCAAATTCTTGGTACTGCATCCGACCAATATTTCGCAAAAAATCGAGATCATCGTCGAGCATTTCCGCAACCATGTTAAGCATCATTTGGGCGGCCAAGCCAAGGCCATGGTGGTGACGGGTTCACGCCTGCACGCCGTCAAATATATGCAGGCCTTTCAGGCCTATATTGAGCAACACGGTTACCACGATATACAGCCGTTGGTGGCTTTTAGCGGCACGGTACTCGACCCCGAAAATGGGCAGGAATACACTGAGCCGGGTATGAACGTCGACAGCGTAACCGGTAAATCTATTAGCGAAAAACAGTTGCCGGAGCGCTTTAATTCACCGGATTATCAAGTGCTGTTGGTCGCCAACAAGTACCAAACCGGTTTCGATCAGCCGAAGTTGATGGCGATGTATGTCGATAAACGCTTGGATGGCGTGCAGGCGGTGCAAACCCTGTCGCGTCTGAATCGCATGCTGCCGGGTAAGGAAGCGCCGTTCGTGCTGGATTTTGTCAATGAAGCTGATGATATTTATCGCGCATTCAAACCTTATTACGATGCCACTAGTTTGCAGGAAACGTCCGACCCCGCTTTGCTTGAACAGGTCAAGCATGACTTGGACAGTATGCAGGTTTATTACTGGAACGAAGTGGAAGCGTTTGCCCGTATTTTTTACCGATCACCCAATAAGCAAAATCCGGCTGATCACGCCCATTTGCAACGCCATTTGCAACCGGCAGTGGACCGCTTCAAGGCAATTAGCGATGAAGAGCAGCGCTCTGTATTTCGGGACAAGTTAAGCGGCTATGTCAATGTGTATGCCTTTTTGAGTCAGATCATGCCTTATGCCGATCCTGATCTGGAAATGCTGTATAGCTTTGGCCGCTTTCTATTACCGCATTTGCCACTGGATCGGGATAACACCAACGTCAAGCTGGGCGACGAAGTCGATTTGCAATATTACCGGTTGCAGCGGGTGTTTTCCGGTAGGATTGATCTGGCGGATGAGCAAGGTGAGTACACGGTAAAAAGTCCGACCGATGTTGGCACCGGTAAAGCTAAGGACGAAAAAGCCCCGTTATCAGAAATCATTGAGATATTGAACAACCGCTTTGGCACGAATTTTACCGAGGAAGACCGCTTGTTCTTCGAACAAATCAGAGAAAAAGCCACCAACACCCCCGAGGTGATTCAGCTACGGCAAGCCAATCCATTCGATAAGTTCCAGCTGGGTTTACGGCAGATGCTGGAGGACCTGATGATCAAACGCATGCACGAAAACGACAAAATCGTCACTCGTTACATGGACGACAAAGCTTTTGAAGATGCGGCGTTTGCGGTACTGTCGAAAGTTATTTTTGAGAGTATTCCTGAAACTAAGAATTAGACTAGGTTACATTGTGATTTATAGAGATATTGCGGGTAAAACAGCCGCACAACAATGACCGTAATACACAACACAACCAACAAAAAAGGCACCTAGCGGTGCCTTTTTGCTTAGCATCTAAGCCTAGCCATTAATCGTAGTGATAGTGCTTACGCAACGGCTTAACCACTTCCCAATCGCTATCCAAACCAGCATGGAACGCCACCAAATCACCAGCAACAATGCGAACCGGCTCGCCGCCTCTTGGTGTCACCAAAATTTCGCCTTCTAAAACATAAGCGGTTTCGGTTTCATCAAAATCAATCGGAAATTTAGACACTTCTTTTTCCCAAATCGGCCAGCTAGAAACACCTAGTTCCGCTAAACGTTCTTCACTTGGGTTATGTTCAATGGTTATTTTGCTCATCTTGTTCCTTTAATTAAACAACGTAAAAAAACCGGATTTTATCATCGATACCCACACAGCGCAGATTTAGAGCCATAAACAACACTTGATTTCTCTAGCATCAATCAAGGTGATTCACTATAAAATTAAGTCCTTTCTTCTGCGCTTCAAAATAGAATCTATGAACGACATCAACACCAGT
>JBJSYX010000212.1:0-4665 GCA_046090005.1 Methylomonas sp.
AATTGGTTTAAAGTCTGTTCACGTTCGTCGTTACCGCCGCCTAAACCAGCACCACGCGAACGACCAACTGCGTCGATTTCGTCAATAAAGATAATGCAAGGTGCATGTTTCTTAGCTTGTTCAAACATATCGCGCACCCTAGATGCACCGACACCAACAAACATTTCAACAAAATCAGAACCTGAAATAGTGAAGAAAGGCACTTTGGCTTCGCCAGCAATCGCCCTAGCTAATAAAGTTTTACCTGTACCTGGAGGGCCAACCATCAAAGCACCGCGTGGCACTTTACCACCTAATTTTTGATATTTAGCCGGATCTCTTAAAAAATCGACCATCTCTTCGACTTCTTCTTTGGCTTCGTCACAACCTGCAACATCAGCAAAAGTGACTTTATTTTGATCTTGTTCAAGCATTCTGGCTTTGCTTTTACCAAAGCCCATTGCACCACCACGCCCTCCCATGCCGCCACCTTGCATTTGGCGCATGAAAAATACCCAAACTGCAATCAGCAATAAAATTGGCCCAAAGGAAACAAAAATCTGCATTAACAAAGAAGGCTCTTCCGGCGGTTGAACGCTAATTTCCACCCCATTAGCTAACAAATCATCAATCAAATGCGGATCGTTCGGCATATAAGTTTTAAACTTATCGCCAGCCTGCATTTTGCCTTTGATCATATTGTCTGAGATAGCAACTTGTTGCACTTGACCGGCCTTTACCGCATCAATCAACTGCGAATAAGACAACGTCGAGTCGTTACGAATCGATTTGGAGCCAAAATTATTGAATACCGTCATCAATACCACTGCGATGACGACCCACAAAACTAAATTTTTTATCATATCGCTCAAGTTACGCGCTCCGGCCTAGAACAGCCCTAGTATTAGAAAACCGAGTAATTGTATCAGGAATACTCGCTAGATAAGCTTGACCCAGCTTATTTAAACCCTTTTGCCAAAATATAAACTTCGTTGCTTCGAGGACGAGAAGCTTTCGGTTTACGAATTACAACCGATGTAAAACTACCCCGCACCTGATTGCAAAATTCGTCGAATCCAGCACCTTGGAACATCTTAATCAAGAATGTACCACCCTTTACCAACATTGTATTAGCGGCATCTAACGCCAATTCGCCTAAGTAGATTGACCGTGGCTGATCCACTTCTTTATTACCACTCATATTGGGCGCCATGTCCGACAATAACAAGTGTACAGGCTGGTTATCAAGCACTTTGTACAATTGTTCGAGTACTTCATCTTCTCGAAAATCACCTTGAATAAAATCCACTCCTTCAATCGGTTCGATTTCCAACAAATCTAAAGCGATCACTTTATCTTTCTTGCCAACAATCGTCCGTACATATTCAGACCAACCACCAGGTGCCGCACCTAAATCAACAATATTCATGCCTGGGCGAATCAGATGATCTTTTTCTTGGATTTCTTGCAACTTAAAAACCGCTCTTGAACGATAACCAAGAGCCTGAGCTTTTTTGACGTACTCGTCATGAAAATGTTCCTGCATCCATTGCTGGCTACTTTTGCTGCGTGCCATTTGCTCTATTGGTGTAAAATTGTTGGGATTTTAAAGTTAAAGGAAACAGAGTGAATCCTATCCAAAAGAAAAAACTGAAAGCGCAAGCGCATTCACTAAATCCTGTTGTCATGATTGGACAGGCGGGGTTAACAGAAGCGGTTATCAAAGAAATCAACCTTGCTTTGGATGCCCACGAATTAATCAAAGTTAAAATTCGCGCAGAACGTGATGATCGTAAAATTATCAGCGAACAAATCTGCTCTCAAACCCTTTCTGAACAAATTCAATCTATCGGTCAAATCGCGGTTTTATACCGAAAAAATCCGAAGAAATAACAAAAGGGAGGTTTTAGCCTCCCTATTTTTTTTAAATATATTGAATTGAAAGAATTTCGTATTCAATATTGCCGCCCGGCGCTTTTACCACCACGACATCTTCTACTTCTTTGCCGATTAACGCTCTTGCGATTGGTGAACCGACAGAAATACGACCTTCTTTAATATTGGCTTCATCTTCACCAACAATTTGATAAATCACTACTTTTCCTGAGTTAATATCTTCAATTTCAACCGTTGCACCAAAAACCACTTTGCCATTGGCATCGGTTTTAGTGACATCAATGATATTAGCATTTGACAATTTGCCTTCAATTTCAGCAATCCGTCCTTCAGCAAAACTTTGTTGCTCACGAGCTGCATGATATTCAGCGTTTTCTTTTAAATCACCATGCTCACGCGCCTCAGAGATAGCCTGAATAATTCTTGGTCGAACTACTGTTTTCAATTCTTCCAATTCAGCGCGCAATTTATTCGCGCCTGTAACGGTCAACGGTACTTTATTCATCAATCACTACCATTTATTCAAAAGTTTTATGCAAATCTTGCAAACAATTAACATCACCAGCATCCAATTCGCCAAGCGCATAACAAGCCGCCCTTGCACCTGCCATCGTGGTGTAATAAGTAACTTTGCGCTGTAACGCTTCACGACGCATGGTAAATGAATCAGCAACCGCTTTAATACCTTCGGTGGTATTAACGATTAACTGGATTTCACCATTTTTAATCATATCAACGGTGTTTGGTCTACCTTCATTTACCTTGTAAATTTCTTGGCAAGCAATACCTGCTTCTTTTAAAACCTTAGCAGTACCACGAGTCGCAACGATTTCGTAGTTTTTATCGATTAGCATTTCAGCCAATTCAGGCAATTTAGGTTTATCAGCATCACGAATACTAATCAAAACCTTACCGCTGTGACTTAAATCAACACCGGATGCACGTTGTGATTTAGCAAACGCTTCACCAAAGGTTTTACCGACACCCATCACTTCGCCAGTTGATTTCATTTCTGGTCCTAACAACGGGTCAACACCAGGAAATTTAATGAATGGGAATACGGCTTCTTTGACCGAGAAATACTCTGGAATACGCTCTTCCGTCACGCCCTGCTCTTTAAGCGATTTGCCAACCATACAGCGCGCCGCAATTTTGGCTAATGGGTAACCAGTGGCTTTTGAAACAAATGGCGCAGTTCTTGAAGCGCGAGGATTCACTTCCAACACATAAACCGTTTCACCTTGAATCGCAAACTGGGTGTTCATCAAACCACGCACGCCCAATGCTTCTGCCATTTTCGCCACTTGAGCACGCAATTCATCTTGCAAATGCACAGGCAAATCATAAGGCGGAATTGAGCAAGCCGAGTCACCTGAATGCACACCGGCTTGTTCGATATGTTCCATCAAACCGCCGATCAAGACAGTTTCACCGTCATAAATCGCATCAACGTCCATTTCGACCGCATCATCAAGGAAGCGATCCAATAACACCGGCGAATCGTTAGAAACGCTAACCGCTTCTTTCATGTAACGACGTAAACCTTCTTCATTGAAAACGATTTCCATCGCCCGACCACCTAATACATAGGATGGCCGCACAACCAATGGGTAACCCAATTTTCTAGCTGAATCAACCGCTTGCTCAACCGAACGCGCAGTGGCATTAGGTGGCTGTAGTAAATTCAAGCGTTCCAGTAATTTTTGGAAACGCTCACGGTCTTCGGCTAAGTCAATTGAATCCGGTGAGGTACCAATAATTGGCGCACCGGCAGCTTCTAAAGCTCGGGCTAATTTCAATGGCGTTTGACCACCGTATTGAACAATCACGCCTTTCGGCTTTTCTAACTCAATGATTTCTAACACATCTTCAAGCGTTAATGACTCGAAATACAAACGATCAGAGGTATCAAAATCGGTAGAAACGGTTTCTGGATTACAGTTAACCATAATGGTTTCATAACCATCTTCACGCAAAGCCAATGCGGCATGAACACAGCAATAGTCAAACTCAATACCTTGGCCGATACGGTTTGGACCACCACCTAAAATAATGATTTTTTCTCTGTCAGATGGATTCGCTTCGCACTCTTGTTCGTAAGTCGAATACAAATAAGCGGTATCTGATGAAAACTCAGCCGCACAAGAGTCAATGCGTTTATAAACAGGACGGACGCCTTGTTTGTGACGCACATTGCGTACTTGTGATTCTTTGGCTTCCAACAATTTTGCTAAACGCGCATCAGAAAAACCTTTACGTTTCAAACGCAACAACTCACCTTGCTCTAAAGTCGCTAAGGTTTTGGTTGATAAGGTTTTTTCAGTCAAAATCAAATCTTCAACTTGCGCTAAAAACCAAGGATCAATTTTTGATGCTTCATGAATTTCCGCAAAACTCAAACCAGAACGAAAAGCATCGGCCAAATACCACAAACGTTGTGGACCTGGATAACGCAATTCTCTGAGAATGCTGTCTTGGCTGTTAGCATCGCTTAAATCAATAATTTCATCTAAACCATCAACCCCCACTTCCAAACCACGCAAGGCTTTTTGCAATGACTCTTGGAAAGTGCGACCGATAGCCATTACCTCACCCACGGACTTCATTTGGGTGGTTAAGCGATCATTAGCTTGTGGGAATTTTTCAAAAGCAAAACGTGGCACCTTAGTAACCACGTAATCAATTGATGGTTCGAACGAGGCTGGGGTTTTACCGCCAGTAATTTCGTTACGCAATTCATCCAATGAATAACCCACTGCCAATTTCGCCGCCACTTTCGCAATCGGAAAA
>JBJSYX010000213.1:0-4781 GCA_046090005.1 Methylomonas sp.
ATTGATGCAACAGCGCATGAAAATGCGGCGGGACATCACCCGCCAGTTGCGCAGCTTCCTCGACAACTCAGGGTTTTACGAGATCGAAACCCCATTTCTAACCAAAGCCACCCCCGAAGGTGCGCGGGACTATTTAGTGCCTAGCCGCACCCATGAAAATGCTTTTTTCGCTTTGCCACAATCGCCTCAGTTGTACAAACAAATTCTGATGATGTCGGGTTTTGACCGTTATTACCAAGTCGTGCGTTGTTTCCGTGATGAAGATTTACGCGCTGACCGTCAGCCTGAATTTACCCAGCTGGATATTGAAACCTCGTTCCTCAACGAGCAACAAATCATGGCCATCATGGAAGAAATGATTCGCCGCTTGTTCAAAGACATTATCAATGTCGATTTAGGCGATCAATTCCCTGTAATGAGCTACGACGAAGCGATGCGCCGCTATGGTTCAGACCGTCCAGACTTACGGATTCCATTAGAATTGGTCGACATTGCTGACGCAATGAAAGACGTTGATTTCAAAGTCTTCTCAGGCCCAGCAAACGATGCAAATGGTCGAGTGGTTGCGATGCGTTTGCCAGAAGGTGGTGATTTAAGCCGCAGCACTATTGACGAATTAACCAAATTTGTTGGCATTTACGGCGCCAAAGGCTTGGCTTACATCAAAGTCAACGACTTGGCGGCTGGTATCGAAGGCTTGCAATCACCGATTGTTAAATTCGCACCCGACACGGTTTGGGCGAAAGTGATGGAAAAAGTCGGTGCTCAAAACGGCGATTTAATCTTCTTCGGCGCTGATAAAACCGCCATCGTTAACGAAGCCATGGGCGCGTTGCGAGTTAAATTAGGCTTAGACCGCAACCTATTAACCGGTCCTTGGAAACCAGTTTGGGTAGTTGATTTCCCAATGTTCGCATGGGACGAAAAAGCGCAACGCTTCACCGCGATTCACCACCCATTCACCGCGCCAAGCTGCTCAGTTGAAGACTTGGTTGCTAACCCAGGCACCGCTTTATCGCGTGCTTACGACTTAGTGTTAAACGGCACCGAAGTCGGTGGTGGCTCAATCCGTATCAATCGCACCGCGATGCAACAAACCGTATTCGACATTTTAGGCATCGGCCACGACGAAGCCCGCGAAAAATTCGGCTTCTTGTTAGATGCCTTGAAATACGGCGCGCCACCACACGGTGGTATCGCTTTCGGTTTAGACCGTTTGGTGATGTTAATGACCGGCGCCAGCTCAATCCGCGATGTCATCGCCTTCCCAAAAACCCAAACTGCAGCTTGCCCATTATTCAACGCACCCGCGTTGGTGACTGATGAACAATTGAAAGAATTGGGAATTAGATTGCGTAAGCCAGCGGGTAAAGAAGAAAAGCAGGATTAAGTATTAGCTCAGCACCCTACAATCCAATGTAGGGTGCATTTCATGCACCCATCTAAACCTTACACGTTTCTCAAAACAAATCATCGGTGCATTCATGTCTAATTACCGCCGATCATATTGCCAAGCAGGCACCTATTTTTTTACCGTTGTCGCCTATGACCGCCGGCCAATCTTCTGCGAACCAATTTTCAGATCAGCGCTTCGAAATGCAATTAGAGAAACACAATTAGAGTTGCCCTTTGAGATTGATGTATGGGTTTTACTACCCGATCATTTGCATTGCATTTGGACATTACCCAGTAACGACAATAATTTCAGTATCCGCTGGGCAAAAATAAAACGTAACGTGACAAAACAATGCTCTAGCTTACATAGCCAACAGTTAATGACACCTTCAAAATATAAACGCAAGGAATCAACCCTATGGCAACGTCGATTTTGGGAACATCAAATCAGAAATGAACAAGATTTTGCACACCATGCAGATTACATTCACTACAATCCAGTCAAACACGGCTATGTTAAACGAGTAGTAGATTGGCAATACTCAACATTCCATCGCTATGTAAAACAAGGTTTTTATCCACAAAATTGGAGTTGCAATTTACTTGAGCAACCCTCTATACACCCTGGCGAATAACGGTGCATAAAATGCACCCTACTTTTTAGGCTTGAAACATGACTACCACCGCCCTACCCATCCACGATTACGCCTTACTTGACGATGCCGAATGCGATCTTAGAATCCAAGCGGCGAAAGCCAAACTTGGCAAACGTTGCATCGTTTTAGGTCATCATTACCAACGTGATGAAGTGTTTAAACACGCTGACATTTTTGGCGACTCCTTAAAACTATCCCGCGAAGCCGCGCAATCAGAAGCTGAATACATTGTGTTTTGCGGTGTGCATTTTATGGCTGAAGTGGCTGACATTTTGTCGCGTCCTGAACAAATCGCAATTTTGCCGGATTTAGCCGCTGGCTGTTCAATGGCGGATATGGCTAACAAAGTCAAAGTTCAGCAATGCTGGGATGAATTGGCGAAAATCATTGATGTCGAAAACACCGTCACACCGGTGACTTACATCAATTCCGCCGCTGATTTAAAAGCCTTTTGCGGCCAACACGACGGTATTGTTTGTACTTCATCGAATGCTGAAAAAATCCTTAACTGGAGTTTTGCCAAACGCGAAAAAGTGCTGTTTTTCCCAGACCAACATCTAGGCCGTAACACGGGCTATCGGATGGGGATTCCGTTAGAACAGATGGTGACTTGGGACTTCAACAAACCGCAAGGCGGTCTAACCGAGCAACAAATCCGCGACGCCAAAATCATTTTGTGGAAAGGTTATTGCTCAGTCCATCAAGCCTTCCAACCGGAACAAATTGATGCGTTTTTAGCCAAACATCCCGAAACCATTGTGGTTTCTCACCCAGAAGCGTGTTTTGAAGTCTGCGAAAAGTCCGACTATATCGGCTCGACCGAAATGATTTTAAAAATCGTCCGTGAAGGTGAAGCCAATACCCGCTGGTTGGTAGCGACCGAGTTAAATCTGGTCAACCGCTTAAATCAAGAATGCCAAGCACAAGGCAAATCGGTCCATTTCATGGCACCGACTTTAAGCATGTGCTCAACCATGTTCCGTACCGATCCACAGCATTTGGCGTGGGTATTGGAAAATTTGGCGGCAGGTCATGTGGTGAATCAGGTTTCAGTAGCACCTGAGCAAGCGGCCTTGGCGAAAAAGGCACTGGATAATATGTTGTTGGCGTCTTAAACCAAGAAAACGGATCAATCATCACATCGAGATGATTGATCCGTTTAATTTATTTTCGTCTTCTCGCCGCTTTCTTAGCCGCTTTTTCTTCCCGAATCAGCGCCACTTCTTCCATTTCTAGCAACATCATTTCCGGCAATTCCAAGCTGATTTGCCCAAGCGTTCCCGCTCGTAATTCAGTTAAAAACAGCTTCGCCGCTTTATCCATATCAACTTGTTTCCCTGCCCGTAAACAACCGCGCCGTCTGCCAATCGCTTCCAATAATGCGGTCGATTCAGTGGGCATATTTTCTAGCTGATAGCGTTTTTGCACCAACTCAGGATAGGCTTTCAGCAAATAATCCAGAGCAAACAAAGCAATATCATCATGCTGAAAAGCGGTGTCTTTAATCGCCCCCGTCACCGCCAAACGATAGCCACCATGACGATTTTCCAGATTCGGCCACAACACCCCCGGCGTGTCCGACAAAATAATATTGTTTCTTAAATTAATCTTCTGCTGCTGCTTGGTCACCGCCGGTTCGTTACCGGTTTTAGCAATAATTCGCCCCGCCAAGATATTGATAATGGTCGATTTGCCGACATTGGGAATCCCCATAATCATGGTGCGAATTACTTTATTAGCTTCGGTTTTTTCCGGCAGCATTCGCGCACATAAATCGATGATTTGTTTGATTTTCTCTGGCTGTTGAGTAGTCACCGCCAAGGTTTTAACCCCTTGTTCCAGCTCCAAAAAATCTTGCCATTGTTTAGTGACTTCGGGGTCGGCTAAATCGGTTTTAGTCAGCACTCGAATCACCGGTTTATCGCCGCGCAAGCTGGCCAACATCGGATTTTGGCTACTGTAAGGAATACGGGCATCGAGGATTTCGATGAGCAGGTCAATTTCAGGCAAGGCGTATTTAATCTCTTTACTGGCCTTGTGCATATGACCGGGGAACCACTGAATCTGCATGGTGTTGCTATCTCTTATTTAAAAACAGCGGCCATTTTACCGCAGCCAGCTTTGAAGGCTTGGCTAGATAACAGCACCGCGTTAATGATTAGGCTCTAAAATAGCGCCAAAAACCTCACGCCAGCTTATGAACATCCTTTTTATCCATCAAAACTTCCCCGGCCAATTTCGCCATATCGCTGCCGAACTAGCCCGTTCCCCCAACAATAAAGTGGTGTCAATTTGCCAAGCCCACGCCCCCAAAATGCAGGGCATTGATAGCGTGGTTTACACCCCCAATAAACCCGCCGCTAACTCAGTGCATCCTTATCTGGAATCGACCCAGCTTTATGTTTTAAACGGCCAAGCCATCGTCAGCGCGTTGTTAAAGTTAAAACAAACCCCGTTTCAACCGGATGTGATTGTGGTGCATACCGGCTGGGGTGAGGCTTTATTTATTAAAGAAGTGTTTCCCGATACGCCATTGATTGGCTTTTTTGAATTTTTCTATCACACCCAAGGCGCCGACTGCGGTTTTGACCCCGAACAACCGTTGTCGTTAGATAGCAAATTACGGATTAGAACCCGCAACAGTATTCATTTACTTTCGCTACACGCTGCCGACTTAGGCATCAGCCCAACTCAATGGCAACGCAGCGTTTTCCCCAATGAATATCAACC
>JBJSYX010000214.1:0-2043 GCA_046090005.1 Methylomonas sp.
GTTGCGCGAAACCGAGCAGGGGATTCGTTGTGTTGGTGTTAAAGATCATAGCTTGGATTTCACCCAACCATTGCAAACAACCTCTGAGCAACAAGCGCCTTGGTTAGCCGATTTGTGTGGTTATATCTTAAAGAAAGACTCGCCGAGCTGCGGGATGGAACGGGTTAAAGTCTACAAAAATGATTTACCTGCCAAACAAGGCACTGGTATTTTCGCGGCTTATTTAAAACAAAATTTTCCGGCTTTGCCAATTGAGGAAGAGGGTAGATTAGGCGATCCCAGCTTACGGGAGAACTTTATTCAGCGTGTATTTGTCTTGCAGCGTTGGAAACAGATGTGTCAGCAACCGTTAACCACGCATGGCTTGATGGTTTTTCATAGCCGCCACAAGTTAATCGCTATGAGCCACAATCAAAATTTGGCACGCGATTTAGGCCGTTTAGTGGCTGATGCGAAGCCCGATACGTTACAAGCAGTCGCTGATCGTTATATCGACGACTTAATGGCTTGTTTGAAAATCGTTGCTACCCGCGGCAATCACGTTAATGTTTTGCAACATATTCAAGGCTATTTAAAAACCAAGCTCGATAGCGATGCCAAACTTGAATTAGTGGAAACCATCGAAAGTTATCGAGTAGGCAATTTACCGTTGATTGTGCCGTTAACCTTGCTCCGCCACCATTTTCGCCGCGAGCCAGACCCGTTTATTGATGGCTCTTATTATATGCTACCGCATCCTAGTGAATTGGCGTTATTAAACCAAATCTGATAATCGCCATTAATTGCGTGGAATCAAGTCATCCAATGCCAAGCCGCAACTAGGCACAAAAGTTTGCATAAAAAACCGCACTTCGGGTTGTTGAGTGTTTCTGATTTGCTCAGCAATCCGTTGTTCAGCGATTTCAAATTCACCATTACCGGCTTTTAATTCAGCTTGGCATTTTAAATAGGCCGCGATGCGGTCAGCGGCTTTGATAATGTTGCTGTGTTCTTCGGGTAATTGACTATGGATCAGCAGGGCTTGGTAGTCGGTTTGTAGCGCGTCCGGTAACAAATTGAGCAATTCTAATTCGGCTTGTTGTTCAATTTGTTTATAGGCTTTCAGAATCGATGGTGAGTGGTATTTAATCGGCGTTGGTAAATCGCCGGTAATCACTTCGCTGGCATCGTGGTACAAGGCCGCGGTTGCAATGGCGTTGGCATCTAAATCGCCGTCGAAATAACGGTTTTTGATTAAAGCCAAAGCATGAGCAATCACCGCCACTTCCCAGCTATGTTCCATCACATTTTCATCATGAGCATTGCGTTTTAACCCCCAGCGCTTAATCCAGCGGAGTTTGGATAAATAGGCGTAGAAGCTACTGCTGAAAGAATGGCTCATGATGGTTGTTGAGTCGTTAGAATGGATAATGACAATAGCATCGTTTAGCTTGCCTTTTGGGGACAAAAAGCCCTGCAAACTATCCAACAATAGCTTCTCTAGCCCTTTGAATCGCCGCCCTAACTGTTTCCGGCGCTGTGCCACCAATATGGTTACGCGCCGCAACCGAGCCTTCTAGTTTCAAAATATCAAACACATCTTCGCTAATTTGCGCGGAGAAGCTTTGTAATTCAGCTAAGCTCAATTCTGATAAATCCCGTTTGCTATCCACGCCTAAACGTACTGCTTGCCCCACCACCTCGTGTGCATCACGGAATGGCATACCTTTACGTACTAAGTAATCAGCCAAATCGGTTGCAGTAGCGAAGCCGCGTTTCGCCGAGTTGTACATGTTTTCGCGTTTAGCTTTGATGTGCGGCATCATGTCGGCAAAAGCGCGTAGGCAGTTGATTAAAGTGTCAGCGGTGTCAAACAACGGCTCTTTGTCTTCTTGATTGTCTTTGTTGTAGGCCAATGGTTGGCTTTTCATCAGCATCAATAACGACATTAAATGACCAGTTACTCGCCCAGCTTTACCGCGCACTAATTCAGGTACGTCAGGATTTTTCTTTTGCGGCATGATGGATGATCCGGTGCAGAAGGCATCAGGAATATCGATAAAA
>JBJSYX010000215.1:0-6714 GCA_046090005.1 Methylomonas sp.
TTTGTTGTTCTCCGCCCTTTTTTACACTGATTTTGGAAAACAAATCCATTCCCTCTTCATTAATACTGACACCACGCACTTTATGGTCTTTTCCATATAGCAATAGACCAACTGCTGTCGAATAAATTGGGTTTTGCACAACATCTGTTAAGCCTGTGACATGCAAAGGCACCCCAATACGTACAGGCATATGGAAGATTTCTTCAGCCAATTCCATTAAGCCTTTAACTTGCGAACTACCGCCAGTGATAACCATCCCTGCAGCAATTAAATCTTCATAACCACTACGTCTTAATTCTGCTTGCACCAATAACATCAACTCTTCGTAACGTGGCTCAACAATTTCGGCGAGATTTTGGGCAGAAATTTTACGAGGCTCACGATCACCGATACTGGGCACATCTATCATCTGTTCAGTGTCAGCGATTTGAGTTAATGCGCAGGCATAATTGCGTTTAATTTGTTCAGCATTCTTAGTCGGTGTACGCAATGCCACAGCAATATCGTTAGTGACTTGATCACCAGCAATGGGAATCACTGCGGTATGCTTGATGGCACCTTCAGAAAAAATTGCCAAATCGGTGGTACCGCCACCAATATCAATTAAGCAAACACCCAAATCTTTTTCATCATCAGTCAAAACGGCCGAGCATGACGCTAATTGTTCTAAAACAATATCATCGACATCTAAGCCACATTTACGGATACATTTGACGATATTCTGTTCCGCACTCACGCTGCTAGTGACCATGTGAACCTTGGCTTCTAAGCGGATACCGGACATACCAATCGGCTCTTTAATGCCTTCTTGCTGATCAATCACAAATTCTTGCGGCAATATGTGCAGAATTTTTTGATCCGCTGGAATCGCTACCGCGCGAGCAGAATCAATCACCCGATCAATATCATGCTGGGTAACCTCTTGCTCTCTAATCGCCACAATGCCGTGAGAATTTAAGCTCTTGATATGGCTACCAGCAATCCCAGCAAACACTGACTTAATTTCACAACCAGCCATCAATTCCGCTTCTTCTACCGCACGCTGAATAGAATGAACTGTGGACTCCAAATTAACCACAATGCCTCTTTTTAAGCCTTTAGAAGGGGCAGTTCCAATACCGATAATCTCGATTTCATCACCACCTCGGTATTCCCCGACAATAGCCGCCACTTTGGATGTGCCTATATCTAATCCCACTAATAAATTTCGATCTATTTTTTTGGCCATTTTCTTTGCTCAATAAGCGTTTAAATCAGGTTTAGTTCTAACTGCAATTGCTTTCCAATCAATCATTGTTCCTGGTTTCCAGGTAATGGCATAACCATTGGGATAACGTGTATCAACCGTCTCTATAGCCGCTAACTGCGCATCCCCCAATTCATCCATTGTTGTTAAAAATCGTTGCATACTTTCCAGCGGTGCTTTTCGGCCAAGTTGCATTTCCATGCCATTCGCCAATTTAATTCGCCATGCGCGACGTTCATTGACATGAAACTCAGCCAGTTGCATCGATTTATCCCTTAAAACGATGTAAACACCTTTCATAATTTCCAGTAATTTCTTTTCTTGTCCTTCCGGCCCTGTCACCAAAGGCAAATTTTTAAACGCTTCAATATTACTAGGGATTAAAAGATCACCTTCATTATTTAACAAAGCGTTCTTTCCCCAGCGCACCACTGGCTTATGCTCAGTTATTTTGATGTAAATAGCATCAGGCCAAACCCGTTTTACATCAACTTCAGCAACCAAAGGCAAGCTTTTAATTGCTTGTTGAATCACATTCAAATCCGCATGATAAAAACCACGCTTCATTTCCGGCGTTAACACCTGTTTCAGCGTATCTTTTTCGATGTACTGAAACGCGCCTTCAATCTTTACATAACGAATCGGTTTACTGATCGCATCTTGATTATTTAGCCTTGCCCATCCAAACCAAGCAACAACCAATAACAGCAAACCAAAGATGATGACGCTAAATCTCGACACCTTGACCCGCCACGCTGGTTTCTAAAATTCGCCAGACTAATTGATCAAATTCGATGCCAGCCGCTTTAGCTGCCATCGGCACTAAACTATGATCGGTCATACCAGGCACAGTGTTGACTTCAATCAATTGTGAGCGATTTTGATTATCAATAAACACATCAACTCTCGCCCAACCTTTCACTTGTAATCCACGACAAGCTTGCACAGCCAATGCTTGTAATTGTTGCTCTTGCTCAGCACTCAATCCGCATGGACAATGGTACTTAGTGGTATTAGCCCGATATTTGGCATCGAAATCATAAAACTCATTCGGAGTTTCCAAGCGAATTACTGGCAATGCTTCACCATCCAGGACACCTACCGTATATTCTTGACCTTGCACCCATTGCTCAGCATACACATCGCAATTAAATTGCTTAGCCACTTGTAAAGCCTCAACCAATTCTTGGCGATTATTGGCTTTACTCATACCGATGCTAGAACCTTCTTGTGCCGGCTTAACAATCACAGGAAAACCGAGTTGTTCGATACAAACCTCAATGTCGTCATCGTTCTGTAACACAAACCATTTTGGCGTTGCCAAACCTAAACCTTGCCAACAAAGCTTGGTACGCAATTTATCCATGCTCAATGCCGAGGCTAAAACACCAGAACCGGTATAAGGCAATCCCAATACACTTAAAATTGCCTGTAAAACACCATCTTCTCCACCACGACCGTGAATAATGTTGAAGACTCGGTCAAATTTGGTATTGGTTAAAGCGTCAATTGGACTAGCAGTGACATCAATAGCAACTGCATCAATTCCTTGTTGTAGTAGGGCTTGGAATACAGCGTTGCCACTGCGCAAGGAAATTTCTCTCTCAGCTGCAGTACCCCCCATTAAAACAGCGACTTTGCCAAACTCTGCAGGATTTTTTACCCGTAATGGTTTCATGCGTCTTCACCTATCCGACAAACTTCAGTTTGCAGACTGATACCAAATTGTTGCTGCACTTGGGTTTGAATGTGTTGAATCAATGTTTCAATATCCACCGATGTGGCATTACCTTGATTTTCAATAAAATTGGCGTGTTTTTCCGATACCACAGCTCCGCCAATGCGATAACCTTTTAGGCCACAAGCCTCAATTAAACGTGCGGCATAATCGCCGGGTGGATTTTTAAATACCGAACCACAGGTAGGTTTATTGGTTGGCTGACTGGTATTGCGTTTTTCTAATAACGCCTTAATTTGTAACTGACTGACTTGGCTATCACCTTTGCTAAGTTTTAACTCCGCCGCTAAAAACCATTCGTTATCAATCCCTTTCACCGAGCGATAGGCCACTTCAAATTCATGTTTATTGCGCTTAACCACTTCGCCCTGTGGATTGAGCATCTCAAGTTGATCGACAATTTGCCAAGTTTCACCACCAAAAGCACCAGCATTCATTTTCAATGCGCCACCCATCGTGCCAGGAATGCCTGCTAAAAACTCTGCGCCCGTTAAACCTAAATCACTACAAAATCTTGCAACATGAGCGCAAGGTACGCCCGCTTCCACATAAACCCTATTACTGTCGATTAAACGCATTTCTTTTAATCGGCTACGAGTGTTGATGACTGTCCCGCGAATGCCACCGTCGCGGACTAATAAATTACTGCCTAGCCCTATCCAATATAGGGGCTCGCCTTCGGGCAATCCCGCCACAAAAGCGATTAAATCAACTTTGTTTTCAGGGATATACATGCGTTGCGCAGGGCCACCAACTCGCCAACTGGTATATTTCGCCAGCGGTTCATTATTGAGCAATGTGCCTTTGTAAGCGTGATTAACCATGATTTAGTGCTTCCACTAATTTGGCGGGTAATTCAGCGGCAATTTGCCCGACATTGCCGGCCCCCATGGTTAAAATCACATCATCTTTATTAACAATGCCGGCCAAAATCGTCGGTAAGTCCTCGCGATTTTGCACAAAAACCGGATCAACTTGCCCTCGGACTCGAATTGAACGACTCAACGCCTTACCGTCAGCGCCATTAATCGGCGCTTCGCCCGCCGAATAAATATCCAGCAAAATCAACACATCAACACTAGAAAGCACTTCAACGAAATCTTCAAACAAATCACGCGTACGGGTATAGCGATGCGGCTGAAAAACGACGACTTTGCGACGCTCAGGCCATGCTTGGCGCAATGCTTCTAAAGTTGCCGCTAATTCACGCGGATGATGACCGTAATCATCAACCAAGGTTAACTTTCCACCATCAAATTCAACATCGCCATTAATTTGGAAACGACGACCAACACCTTTAAATTCTGCCAAACTTTTAATAATCGCTGCATCATCCACGCCTAGGGTGGTTGCGATAGTAATCGCCGCCAACGCATTGAGCATGTTATGCCATCCAGGTAAGTTCAAAGTCACTTTTAAAGGTGGCAAAGCGCCCCAACGCAAAACAGTGAAATGCGTACACAAACCATCTTGCTCGATATTAATCGCCCGAACATCGGCAGCCTCGCTGACACCATAAGTTTTAACTGGCTTGGAAATATCCGGTAACACTTCACAAACTCCCGCATCATCGACGCACATCACAGCCAAACCATAGAATGGCAATTGATGGAGGAATTTGATGAAGGTCTCTTTCAAGCGGTTGTAACTACCGCCGTAAGTTTCCATGTGATCTTGATCGATGTTGGTGACAATCGCCATCATCGGTTGTAAATACAAAAATGAGGCGTCGCTTTCATCAGCTTCAGCGACCAAATATTTGCCTAAACCCAATTTGGCATTGGCGCCAGCACTATTCAAACGACCACCGATCACGAAGGTCGGATCTAAACCACCTTCCGCCAACATCATAGTGGTTAAACTAGTTGTCGTGGTTTTGCCATGTGTCCCAGCAACTGCAATCCCAAATCGAAATCGCATTAATTCCGCCAGCATTTCAGCGCGGGGAATAACGGGAATTCGGTTTTCATACGCCGTTGTAATTTCAGGATTAGCTCTATCAACCGCAGTTGAAGTGACAACCACATCAACATCAGCAACATTTTCAGCATGATGACCAAAAAAGACTTTGACGCCCATCGCTTCTAGCCTGTCGGTCACCGGTGAAGCCTTAATATCAGAACCCGATACGCGATAACCAAGATTAGACAACACTTCGGCAATCCCGCTCATGCCAGTTCCACCGACGCCGACGAAATGAATTTTGTCGATGTCACCCAACGCTTGATTAGCGATTTGAGTATTAGGTCTGTTCATCGCATGGCCTCCGCGATACAAATCTCAGCAACCATTTGGGTTGCATCAGGTTTTGACAGAGTTCTTGCTGTTTGACTCATAATGCTTAATGACTTAATAGTTTGTTGCACAGCCTCATGTAGACTGTCGGCATTCAGTTGGCTTTGTGGCAACAGCAATGCTGCGCCTGTATCGGCTAAATAACGGGCATTAGCGGTTTGGTGGTCGTCAATCGCATTTTGTAAGGGAACAAAAATCGCTGGTAAACCTGCTGCAGCCACTTCACTAACCGTCATAGCGCCAGCGCGGCAAATAATCAAATCCGCCCACTGATAGGCTGCAGCCATATCTTCAATAAATGCAGTCACTTCTGCCGCTTGACCTAATGCTTGATAACGCGCTGAAACTTCTGGCTGCATCGCTGAGCCTGTTTGGTGCTTGATGTTGACATTTTCCAGTTGCGCTAATGCAGATGGCACGTTGTCATTCAATACTTTCGCGCCTTGACTACCGCCAACGACCAAAATTCTTAATTTTCGCTCGTTAGTCCATGTGGCTTTTTCTGGAAAATTCTCAAAGGCTTTACGCAAAGGATTGCCGGTTGCAACGGCATTAGTTGATTTAACAAAACTATTTGGAAACGCTTCTAATACTTTACTAGCGGCTAATTTGACCAACAATCGATTCGTAGTCCCAGGTACACGATTTTGCTCATGAATCACCACCGGAATACCCAGCCATTTGGCCATCAAGCCACCCGGGCCAGCGACAAACCCCCCCATGCCTAATACCACATCAGGTTTTCGTTGCTTAAGGATTTTTCTGGCTTGTAAGCAAGCTTGTAGCAATTTAAAGCTTGCAAAGAACTTTGACAGCAAACCTTTACCGCGAATGCCTGCCACAGCCAGCCAATCAATCTCGATGCCATTAGCAGGCACGACACGACTTTCTAAACCATTATGAGTACCTAACCAACTCACTTGCCAGCCGCGCATTTGTAATTCTTGAGCAACCGCCAAAGCAGGGAATACATGCCCACCTGTGCCACCGGCCATAATCACGATACGCTGACTCATGCTTCACTCCTGACAGAAGTGCTTCTAGTATTGGCATTCAATTCGTATTGAATCCGAAACAACAAAGCCATTGCCCCACACATCACAATCATACTACCGCCACCATAGCTCATTAGTGGCAAGGTCAAGCCTTTGGTAGGTAACATACCCATGTTAACCCCCATGTTGATAAACGCTTGAAAGCCAAACCAAATCCCTAATCCATAAGCCACTAATGCTGAAAACTTTTCGTCGCGTTTCTCAGCTAATTCACCAATTGCAAACGCTCGTAAAACCAAAATACTAAATAAACCCACAATGGTAATCACACCAGCTAAACCTAATTCTTCGCCTAATACTGAAAATAGGAAATCGGTATGTGCTTCAGGTAAATAGAATAATTTTTGAATGCCATTACCTAAACCAACCCCCCAAAATTC
>JBJSYX010000216.1:0-2566 GCA_046090005.1 Methylomonas sp.
ACACCAATGGATAGGGAGCTGTCATAATGCGACACATTATTTCTATTTTGATTGAAAACGAATCGGGCGCTCTATCTCGAGTTGCAGGCTTATTTTCAGCGCGTGGCTACAACATCGAATCATTAACCGTAGCCCCGACTGAAGATCCAAGCTTGTCACGCATGACACTAGTCACTCGCGGCAACGATGAAATCATCGAACAAATTACCAAACAGCTCAATAAGCTGATTGACGTGGTTAAACTGATCGACCTAGCGGAATCTTCACATATCGAACGTGAATTAATGCTGGTTAAAATCAGAACGACCCACGAAACCCGTGAAGAAGTTAAAAGCATGGTCGACATTTTCAGAGGCAAAATCATCGACGTAACCCCCCATAGCTACGTAGTGGAAATGACCGGTCAATCCAATAAGCTGGATGCATTTATCCACGGTTTTGCAGAAGGCAGCATTATCGAAGTCGTCCGCTCAGGCCCAACAGGGATTTCACGCGGCGAAAAAGGCCTACATTTATAACAACTGATATTTACCTTAAGTAACGAGAAAAACTATGCAAGTTTATTATGATAAAGACGCTGATCTTTCGATCATCAAAAGCAAAAAAGTAGCCATTATCGGCTACGGTTCACAAGGCCATGCTCACGCCAACAACCTGAAAGACTCTGGCGTTGATGTTGTGGTTGGCTTGCGTCCAAATTCACCTTCTGTTGCCAAAGCAACTGCTTCTGGCTTGACAGTAAAAGATGTACCTGAAGCAGTCGCTTCTGCTGACATCGTGATGATTCTGACTCCAGACGAGTTCCAATCACAGCTTTACAAACAAGAAATCGAGCCAAACATCAAGCAAGGCGCTGCTTTAGCATTCGCTCACGGTTTCGCAATTCTTTACAACCAAATCGTGCCACGCGCTGACTTAGACGTCATCATGATTGCACCAAAAGCACCAGGCCACACAGTGCGCTCTGAATTTACCAGAGGCGGTGGTATTCCTGATTTAATCGCAATTCACCAAGATGCATCTGGCAAAGCAAAAGAAGTTTGCTTGTCTTACGCATCAGCTATCGGTGGCGGTCGCTCAGGCATCATCGAAACCACTTTCCGTGACGAAACTGAAACCGACTTATTCGGCGAACAAGCGGTATTGTGCGGCGGTGCGGTTGAATTGGTTAAAGCAGGCTTTGAAACTTTGACCGACGCTGGCTACCCACCTGAAATGGCTTATTTCGAGTGCTTACACGAATTGAAATTGATTGTTGATTTGATGTACGAGGGCGGTATTGCCAACATGAACTACTCAATCTCAAACAATGCTGAATACGGCGAATACGTTACCGGCCCTCGCGTCATCAACGACGAAAGCCGGTTAGCCATGAAACAAGCTTTAGCTGACATTCAACAAGGCAAATACGCGAAACAATTCATTTTAGAAGGCCAAACTGGCTATCCTGAAATGACCGCACGTCGCCGTTTGAATGCTGAGCACCCAATTGAACAAGTGGGTGCGAAATTGCGTGCAATGATGCCTTGGATTAAAGCCAACCAAATCGTTGATAAAAGCAAAAACTAATTGGAAATCCGCTGATTTGGATTAAACAAATTAGCTTTTTCAAGCTTGTAGAAAAAAGCCCGTCTTTAGATGGGCTTTTTTTATTCACCAACAGATAGGGTTAGCACTTGTCATATTGCCAAGGTACAATGCCGCCACCCCTAATTCCACAGATAGAAGAATGACTCTAAAAAAATCACAACCTCGTCATCGTGGCATTTATCTGCTACCCAATTTATTTACGACTGGCGCCATGTTCGCTGGTTTTTACGCCATCACTTCCGCTATCAATGACCGCTTTGAAACGGCTGCGATAGCCATGTTTATTGCCATGGTTCTGGATGGACTCGACGGTCGTGTAGCACGCATGACTAACACCCAAAGTGAATTTGGCGTCCAATACGACAGTTTGTCGGACATGGTGTCATTCGGCGTTGCTCCTGCCGTTGTCACCTACTTGTGGGCTTTTTCAACCTTAGGCCAGGTTGGCTTATTTGCAGCGTTTGTACACATGGCAGGCGGGGCATTACGTTTAGCTCGCTTCAACACCCAAGTCGAAGTAGCCGATAAACGTTATTTCCAAGGCTTACCAAGCCCTGCTGCCGCTGCAATTATTGCTGGGGGATTATGGTTCAGTGTTGAAAATGGCTACGATCCTGAAAACATCAAATATATTGCTGTGGTTGCCACCATTACCACCGGATTGTTAATGGTCAGTAATTTTCGCTACTCTAGCTTCAAAGAAGTCGACTTTAAAAACAAAGTCCCATTCATCGTTGCGATTGTTGCTATGCTGATTATCGGTTTTGTCATGGCCCAACCCCAACGAATGCTGTTTTTAATTTCTGTTGGCTACGCCCTCTCTGGTCCGATTGTGACCCTAGTATTGCGCAAACGTAAACTACAAAGCCGTAAAGCCTAATTGACACCAAAACTGCCTATCACTCAACCTAGAGCGATAGGCTTCAATACCTACTCTGCTTCAACCTACCCAACAAATCTACATTAAAAGTTTGTA
>JBJSYX010000217.1:0-2672 GCA_046090005.1 Methylomonas sp.
CACCTAGTTGACCACCAATCAATAGATCACCACCATTAGTGGTAACCGAAGAACCCGTATTGAAGGTTACGCCATTAGAACTACCATCATTGCCTGCTGAAAGATAGACGTTCAGTTTGTTACCAGTGGCTGTGATAATACCTTCTTCACCTGACACACCGCTGCCAAAATTAATCGCACCGCCGGCTTTAAGAGTCAAGGTACGTAATGCAGTTAAATTGGGGGTAATGGTGTCTTTGACAAAAATATCACCGTTTCCGTTAGACCCAGTTAAGCTATTGTCAGCAGAGTAGACTTGGGTGGCTGCCGCTGTCGTGTCAATCGTGACATTGGCCGCTTGTAGGGCACTGCTCAACTGGCTACCTGTAAGATCACCACCGCTAGCTGCGATGGTGAAATCGACAGGGTCAATCAGCCATGTTCCCATCTTGCCATAAGGCGCCGCGGTAGTAATTTGAAGATCTTTATTAAAAGAAACGTGCGCACTACTGGTTTCAATGAATCCACCATCACCACCATTAGGAGCGCTGGCATCTAATTTACCGCCGACCATAATGCGGTCTTTGCTCATACCACCCATCAGGACAATTTGTCCTTTCTCACCAGTGGCAAGGGTTTTGGCTTCTGTGATGCCGGTGTGATTGATAACAGTGCTGGTGATCTGGCCAACCGCTTTAGCCGTGAGGTAAACCAATCCACCGTCAGCACGGATCCCGCCGCCCTGCTCAATCAGCGCATCAATCGCGCCCTGCTCGACTTCGATTTTGATTGGGCCGCCCAAATCCAGTTTAACTTTACTACCAGCACCTATCAGTACGTTGCCAGCGTCTGCATTAATTTGACCGGTATTGGTGATCTTGGCTGCAATTAGCGCAACGGTGCCTGCGGAATCCGCGGTAATGTTTCCCTGATTGATAATCGCGTTAGAACTAGCGCCTTCAAAGTGATAGTTGCCGGCCATGAAGTCTTCAGTTTTGATATTGAGCGTACTGGCTACCAAACTACCGACATTGACTTGCGCTCCCTTACTGAACATTACGCCATTAGGGTTGATTAAAAATACTTGGCCATTTGACTTAAGCGCACCTTGTATCACCGACACATCGGTGCCAAGTATTCGGTTAAGAGCTACTGCGCTACTGCTAGGCTGTACAAACTCGACTGTTTTATTCTGACCGATACTGAAGGATTGCCAATCAACAGCCATTTTGCTGGTGGATTGGTTGATGGTCATACTATTACCGTTGGTGGTTATGCTGCCGTTACCGCCAATTATCTGACCGCCCGTGGGCAAATCTGCAGCCCATGCCGATCCAGCCAAGACTAGCGACAGAAGAGGCGAAACTACCAATGCAACGGAAGATGACGTGCGTTTACCGCCAGTGGAAACAATTTCGGCGACGGCTACATAGGTTTGTTTCTTGGAGTTCCAGATGGAACGAAAGGTTTTATTCATTATTAGTACCTTTTAATGCTTCTTTAATTAGTCGCTGAAGATGAATCACCTCATAAGCAATACCCTCCCCATAGATTATGGGATTTTTACATGGATAGCTTGAGTGGTGAGCACAGGTTTGTGCTTTTACGCTTTTGTTTGTGGCGGTCTAACCAAAAACCGACAGTTTGATATCTTGTAAACTGATGTTACGCAGCTCAGAGATTTTTAAGCTCGATATATGCCTACCGGATTGCCTTAATAAAGCGCTTAGCGCAAAGATTGGTAGTGTATTAAAAGAAGACTCACCCAGGCGGCCACTGCATCGCTCTACCCGCTAGTAAATGCAGGTGTAAATGATGGACAGTTTGCCCGCCATCATCATTGCAGTTAATCACGGTGCGGTAACCGCTATCTGCATAGCCGTGTTGTTCAGCGAGCTTGGCAGCGGTTTGTAGCAGTTGCCCACCAAGCACCGCATCATCTAAGCCATTCAAATTGGCAATGTGACGTTTAGGGATAATCAGCAAATGCAACGGCGCTTGTGGGTGAATGTCGCGAAACGCCAGTAAATTGTCATCTTCATAGACCACATCCGGCTTAATCTCACCCCCCGCCATTTTGCAAAATAAACAATCTGTCATGGTTAACTCCTAAAAAATTAAATCAATCGCGCCCATAAATCATATTCATCGGCTTCTTCGATTTCGACTTGCACGAAATCACCGACTTTTAAGTGTGTTGCGCCATCGATGAAAACTTGGCCGTCAATTTCCGGTGCATCGCTTTGGCTACGAGCGACTGCGCCCTCTTCCACCACCTCATCAATCAATACGGTTTCGATTCGACCGATACGACGTTGTAAACGTGCGGCGCTAATTTCCGCTTGATGCGCCATAAACCGCGCTAATCGCTCTTGCTTGACGTCTTCTGGCACTGAATCTGGTAAATCATTAGCTGCCGCGCCTTTCACGGGTGAATAAGCAAAACAGCCGACTCGGTCCATTTGCGCTTCGGTTAAGAAGTCTAATAATTCTTGGAATTCTGCTTCAGTTTCACCGGGGAAGCCGAAGATAAAGGTGCTGCGTATGGTTAAATCAGGGCAGATTTTGCGCCAAGCGCGAATTCGTTCCAAATTGTTTTCAGCCGCTGCCGGACGCTTCATCAGTTTTAGAATCCGACTGTTAGCGTGTTGAAAAGGAATATCCAAATACGGCAAAATTTTTCCTGCGGCCAT
>JBJSYX010000218.1:0-10420 GCA_046090005.1 Methylomonas sp.
TCCATAAAGCGGGATTGACCGGAAAGGGGATGGTTTCACCAGTACGACTATACCCACACCGTTGGTAATAGGCGATGAGTTGTTCGCGGCAGGGAATCACCGCCATCCGCATACTTTTAACCCCCCATTGTTGCTGGGCGATGACTTCAGCGGCACTGATTAATTGTTTGCCAATACCTTGGTTTTGCAGGGTCGGTTTAACCGATAACATACCCAGTTGCGCGTAATCGCCATTGCGCTGTAAATGAACTGAGCCAATCAGTTGTTGATCTTGCTCTGCAATCAAAAGCATCGAATCAGCGGCGGTTAATAGGCGAGTGATGTCGGTAAGATTGGTTCTCAGTCCATCCAATAAATCCGCTTCAGTTGTCCAACCCAAGCGACTGCTTTCACCTCTGTAAGTACCATTAATCAACTCGACCAGTAATTCAGCGTGTTTAAGCTTGGCTGTTTCAATTTGCATATCGCTCTCCTTGATTTTCAGACATAAAAAAAGCGCATTGCCGAAACAATGCGCCTATTTTATAGCTTTAGCGAACGCTTATAGTTTGTCAGCGTTTTGGCTCAAGTATTCAGCAACACCCGCTGGGTTTGCGCTCATACCTGCATCACCTTTGTTCCAACCCGCCGGGCAAACTTCACCGTGCTCTTCGTGGAATTGTAATGCATCAACCATACGAATCATTTCGTCTACGTTACGACCAAGTGGTAAGTCGTTAACCACTTGGTGACGAACTAAGCCGGTTTTATCAATCAAGAAGCTACCACGGAAAGCAACACCGATCGCTGATTCAACATCATAATCTTTAGCGATGCTGTGAGTAATGTCAGCCGCTAATGTGTAACGCACTTGACCAATACCACCTTGGTTGATTGGGGTGTTACGCCATGCGTTGTGGGTAAAGTGTGAGTCGATTGAAACACCAATTACTTCTACGCCACGGCTTTTGAATTAGTCGATACGGTGATCAAACGCAATCAGTTCGCTAGGGCAAACGAAGGTGAAATCTAATGGGTAGAAAAAAACTACCGCATATTTGCCTTTAGTCGCTTCTGAGAAGCTGAAAGCATCAACGATTTGACCGTCAGCCAATACTGCAGGAACTGTAAAATCAGGGGCTTGCTTACCTACTAAAACGCTCATCAATATTCTCCAAATCTATTTAAAAAACAATGGGTTAAGCTTACTTTCGCGCCTAAAAATTCAGGCAACGGTTTATTCTACACTAAATTACTAGGAAATAAGCTAGAAATCCTAACAGATTAAAACTTGCGCAACTGACATTTTCACGTTAATTTGTAAGCTTAAACCTACTCTTTATGTAAAAAAAATTAAAATTTAAGAGTCAGCCTTTTCTTTTCGTTGGTTTCTTTATGACAAAAGTTAAACATATTACTGAGCCAGACGCCTTTGGCTTTCAAGTCCGCATTGTGCGGCGAGGTAAAGAGAGCAGTCGTTATTTTTCGCACAAACTTTGGGGCAACAAAAACAAATCGCTAAAAGCAGCCATTACTTGGCGAGATCAAATGTTAGTTGTCTTGAAAGGTAGCAAAACCCGCTTTCTCAAACCGCCGAAAAACAAAACCACAACCGGCTTAACCGGCGTTTCCAGAACCATCAAATTCGATCATCGCAAAGACAAAAGCTATTTGTGTTACACGGTGTTTTGGGTAAAAGACGGCAAATCGCGCAACAAAACCTTTCAAGTTGGCAATGTTGAAACAATTACCGCAGATGATGAGTTACATGCTTTCCGCACAGCGCGTTTGTTCCGTAACTGTTACGAACACGCGATTGATAACGATGCTTACTTTGACGACACTAAATTTGCTAATTGGAAGAAATTACGGATTTACGAAAATGAGAATTTAAATGCGGTTTATTAATGCTGAAAAAGGTGCCTTGGTGGGCACCTTTTTCGTTTACAGACCGTGTAAATCAATGCGCATTGATAAATCGATTGCTTGAATGTTTTTGGTTAGCGCCCCAATCGAGATGTAATCAACACCAGTTTCGGCAACACGGCGAATGGTTTCCAAGGTAATGTTGCCCGAGGCTTCCAGTTCCACGCCCGCATGATTTTGTTGCACCGCGCTGACCATGTCCGCTAGTGAAAAATTATCCAGCATAATACGATCCGGTTTAGCCGCCAGCGCTTGCTGAAACTCATCGAGATTTTCCACCTCAATCTCAACCATCACTTGATTATTGCTTTGTCTAGCCAGTTTGACCGCTTGAGCAATTGAGCCAGCGGCGATGATGTGATTTTCTTTAATCAAAATCGCATCGAATAAGCCAATACGATGATTAAAACAGCCACCGCATTTCACGGCATACTTTTGCGCCAAACGTAGGCCAGGAATCGTTTTGCGGGTATCTAAAATTTTACAGCCGGTACCAGCAACCGCTTGTGCATAACGACTAGCAAAATTAGCTGTCGCCGATAAGCTTTGTAGCAAGTTCAAAGCAGTGCGCTCACCGGTTAGCAAGCTACGCGCAGAGCCGTTAAGCCGACAAATTACGCTATCAGCTGCCACTTGCTCACCTTCCTGACACAACCACTCAATCTGCACATCAGGATTGAGCTGTAAAAACACCGCATTAAACCAGGCTTGACCACAGATAATGGTGGTTTCGCGGCTAATGACGGTAGCGCTGGCGGTAGTGTGTTCGGGGATGATGTTGGCGGTTAAATCGCCACTGCCAATGTCTTCGGCAAGATAAGCGGCAATTTCGGCTTGGGTTGGTTGCATGGTTAAATCTCAAAACAGGATGGCCTGCTATTATAAGCGCCAAAACCCAACCACTAAACACCATGCACATTGATAATCACCGCTTAAACAGCGCAATCCAAATTCCATCGCCCAATTTTGACCTCCGCACCGACCCTGAGGATATTTGCTTGCTGGTGATTCATTGCATCAGCTTGCCACCGGAACAGTTCACTGACGATTACATTGATCAGCTGTTTTGTAATCGGCTTAATCCCAATGACCATCCCTATTTTGAAGAAATTCATCAGTTACAAGTCTCAGCACATTTGTTAATCAGACGTGACGGCAGCGTTAGGCAATATGTACCGTTTAACTGTCGCGCTTGGCACGCTGGGGTTTCAAGTTTTGAGGGGCGAGAACGCTGCAATGATTTTTCGATTGGGATTGAGCTGGAAGGCTCGGTGAATCAGGCTTATACCGATAGCCAGTATCTACAATTGGCATTGGTAACTAAGGCGTTGTTGGCGGCCTATCCGCGTTTGTCGCTTGATAGGATTACCGGACATAGTGATATTGCGCCGGAGAGGAAAGAGGATCCTGGAAAGTTTTTTGATTGGGGAAGGTATCGAGGATTGTTGAGTTAGCGGGACAAGGCCAGCTAACCCAAATCAAACATTAGAAACTATTTTCTTGGCGACCAACCCCAAAACTTTCTAGCAACATCAAGGCCACGCCAATACAAATCGCTGAATCAGCAATATTAAACGCTGGCCAATGCCAGTCTTGGTAATAAACATCGAGAAAATCAATCACATAACCATAAGCAACCCGATCAATCAGGTTGCCAATAGCACCGCCCAACACTAAGGCCAAAGCAACCGCCATCAAAGTTTCATGCTGTTTCAAACGCGCCAGCCACAAGCCAATAATACTGCTCATCACCACCGCTAAACCGGCAAACAACCAGCGTTGCCAACCGCCGGCATCGCTTAAAAAGCTGAACGCCGCGCCGGTGTTGTGAACATAAGTCAGATTGAAATAGGGCAGTAAGGGTATCGATTCAAACAATTGCATCGAACCATCCACCGCGAGTTTGCTGGCTTGATCAAGCAGCAAACTCAGCACCGATAGCCACAACCATTTAAGCATAGTGACGACTCTCACCATCACCAGCGACGTTTTCGACGCAACGGCCACACAGTTCTGGATGCTCGGCATGGTGACCAACATCAGGGCGTTGATGCCAGCAACGAACGCATTTTTGATGTTCAGAAACGCGCACTTTCAACTTCAAACCATCCAATTCGGTAGCAACCACATCAACTGGCGCATGAACTAATTGCACAACCTCGGCGTGAGAAGTGATAAACACAAAACGCAGTTCATCGCCCAATTTGCCGAGTTCGCTGAAATAGTTGTCATCACCGTATAAAGTGACTTCGGCATTTAACGAAGCACCAATGTCGCCTTTGCCGCGCAATTGTTCTAGTTCTTTACTGACTACAGCACGCACCGCCATAATTCTATCCCAAGAATCGCGGTTGATTTCAGCGTTATCATCCAAAGCCGACAAACCTTGATACCAAGTTTCCAAAAACACTGATTCACTGCGTTGACCTGGAATTGCTTGCCAGATTTCGTCAGCGGTGTAGCTAGTAATCGGTGCCAACCAACGTACCAAAGCTTCAATCACATGGTACATCGCGGTTTGCCCAGAACGTCTGGCCAAACAATCGTCTTTAGCGGTGTATTGACGATCTTTAATGATGTCCAAATAAAAACCACCCAAATCAATACTGCAAAAATTCAGCACTTTTTGGTAAATGCTTTGTAATTGATAAGTATCGTAAGCGGCTTGGATTTCTTGTTGTAAGGTAAAGGCTCTATCGACCACCCAACGGTCCAATGCCAACAAATCAGCATCAGCAACCAGATGTTGTGCCGGATCAAAACCATCCAAATTCGATAACAAGAAACGCGCGGTATTACGCAAACGGCGATAACCGTCTGAGGTACGTTTCAAGATTTCTTCCGATACCGACATTTCATAACGGTAATCGCTACTGGCCACCCATAAACGCAACACGTCGGCACCCAGCGATTTCATTACAGTTTGCGGTAACACCACGTTGCCTTTGGATTTAGACATTTTCTTGCCTTCGGCATCAACCACAAAACCGTGAGTTAACACTTGTTTGTAAGGTGCCGCATCGTGCATAGCAACCGAGGCTAATAACGATGATTGGAACCAGCCACGATGCTGATCTGAACCTTCTAAATATAAATCCGCTGGAAACTGCAATTGCTCACGGCGATTTAACACCGCCGCATGAGTCACGCCAGAATCAAACCAAACGTCTAGCGTGTCGTTGATTTTGTCGTAAAACTCGGCATCACCACCGATCAATTCTTCGGCTGTTAATTCAAACCAAGCATCAACGCCTTGTTGTTCAATGCGCAGAGCAACTTGTTCAATCAATTCTTCACTACGCGGATGCAATTCGCCAGTTTCTTTATGAACAAAAAACGCAATCGGCACACCCCATGTACGCTGTCTGGAGATACACCAATCGGGGCGATTTTCGATCATGGTTTCGATACGGGCTTGACCCCATTCTGGCACCCAAGCAACTTTTTTGACTTCGTCCAAAGCCGTGTCACGCAAGCCGTTTTTCTCCATCGAAATAAACCACTGTGGCGTGGCGCGGAAAATAATCGGGGTTTTGTGACGCCAGCAATGTGGGTAGCTGTGGAGTAGGGCATGGTGATGCAGCAATTTGCCGCGTTCACGCAAAACCTCTAAAACTTTGTCATTGGCGCTAAATACATGCTGACCGGCAAATAATTCGGTGCTTGGTAAAAACACGCCGTTGTTACCCACTGGATTATCGACTGGCAAACCGTATTTCATACCCACCACATAGTCTTCTTGACCGTGGCCAGGGGCCGTGTGAACAGCGCCAGTACCGGCATCGGTAGTGACGTGGTCACCAAGGATGATAGGCACTTGGCGGTCGTAAAACGGATGTTGCAAATGCAGATTTTCTAAATCACTGCCTTTGCAATAGGCTACGACTTGATAGTCTTCAATCCCATAGCGCAACATCGCATCTTTTAATAAGGCTTCGGCCAGCAATAAACGCTCAGCTTTGCCATCAATTTGGCATTGAACAACCACATATTCCAATTCAGGATTTAAAGCCACCGCTTGGTTAGCCGGCAAAGTCCAAGGGGTTGTGGTCCAAATCACCACTGATAATGGGCCTTGACCTTCGTGTTCAGCAGGATGTGTGCATCGGGCTAAAAAGCTCATCTCGTCGATGACGGCAAATTTGACATCAATCGCAGGCGAATGTTTATCTTCATATTCAACTTCCGCTTCCGCCAGCGCCGAGCCGCAATCGGTACACCAATGCACCGGTTTTGCACCTTTGCTGATGTGACCTTGATTAGCAATTTTGCCCAAAGCGCGAACGATGTCGGCTTCAAAGGCAAAATCCATTGTCAAATACGGATTATCCCAATCGCCCAAAACCCCTAAACGAACAAATTCTTCTTTTTGGATATTAACTTGCTTGCTGGCATAAGTACGGCAATGTTTGCGGAATTCGGCTGGCGTCACTTTAACACCGGCTTTACCGACGCTTTTTTCAACCATCAATTCAATCGGTAAACCGTGGCAATCCCAACCCGGTACATACGGCGCATCGAAACCACTGAGGGTTTTGGATTTAATAATGATGTCTTTCAGGACTTTATTAACTGCGTGGCCGATGTGAATCGCGCCATTGGCGTAAGGAGGGCCGTCGTGAAGGATGAATTTAGGACGTCCGGCGCTGTGTTCCCTGATTTTTTGATACAGCTGATTGTCGTTCCATTTTTTCAGCATCTCTGGTTCGCGCTGCGCCAAATTGGCTTTCATCGCAAACTCGGTCTTGGGAAGATTGAGGGTTTGTTTGTAATCCGTGGTCATAATGTTCTGTGCGCCGATTAGCCGTATGATTTTGAAGATAAATCGTAGCAGTCGATTCTATCATCAACCACCAACGGCTATAAAGCGCACAGCGTGTTACTAAACCCCGTATTGCTGACGATAGGCTTTGATAATGGCTAATTTTTCGCCGGTTTCATCAGTGTTTTGGATGAAATCGATGATATTTGCCAAGCAAATGATAGGAATCACCGGAATATCGAACTGCGCCGAGACTTCTTGTACCGCTGATAATTGATTCAAGCCTTTTTCCTGACGATCCAAGGCAATCACTACCCCCGCAACGGTTGCACCAGCGGCATTGATAATTTCCACCGATTCGCGAACCGAAGTACCGGCGGTAATCACATCATCAATAATCCAGACTTTGCCTTGTAACGGTGCGCCAACCAAAACCCCACCTTCGCCATGATCTTTGGCTTCTTTGCGATTAAAGGCAAACGGCAAATCGGCTTTTAAGCGTGAATAGGCGATTGAAGTGGCGCTGGCAAGTGGAATGCCTTTGTAAGCTGGGCCGTATAAAACGTCGATTTCGACATTAGCATTGATTAAGGCTTGTGCGTAAAACTGGCCGAGTTTATCTAAGCTTGCGCCGCTGTTAAATAGACCTGTATTGAAAAAATAGGGACTGTTGCGACCGGATTTCAGTTGGAATTGACCGAATTTTAAAACGCCACAATCAAGCGCGTATTGGATGAATTGTTGTTGGTAATCGAGCATAAGACTGGTTTTTTTGAGTGAATTTAGCAGTGGATTATAACCTGCAAGGTTAAGGCGGTTTGAAGCAAAAGGGGTTTTTCATTTGTTTTAGAACATGATGGTATATTCTTAAAATTATAAATTTTTAAAGTAGACAGTGATGGCAACAATTACTTTTGACACTCACAAATTTGTTCGCAAACTTCAAGACGCTGGTTTTAACGAAAAACAAGCTGAAGGACTAACAGAAGCTATGCGTTCAGCCATAGATGAATCTGAATTAGCCACTAAAAAAGATTTACAGATTGAACTAGCCCCAATTAAAGCTGATTTCAATCTAGTGAAATGGATATTAGGTGCATTAATCGCTATCGCCATTGCTGGTTTTTCCAAGCAGTTTTTGTGAGCTTTAGGTTTATACTCCCTAGAGCACAATAAATTTTTCCAAAACCACATCCAAAAAATCCCAGCCTTTTTCTGAGCAGGTGATTTGTTGTTGGTTTTTAACCAGTAAACCTTGTTGCAAACATTCGGTTAATGCCGGTTCCAGACTTTCAACCCCTAAGCCCGTCACCGCCACATAATCCGCTAAATTAAAGCCGGTTTTCAGGCGTAAATGATTCATTACAAACTCCAACGGCAATTGCTCAACCGCGATAGTGTGTTGCTTGGCTTTGGCTTGTTTTAAATATTGCTCAGGACTTTTCGGCTTGATGGTGCGGATGATGTTTTCTGGCAGGGCTTGGCTGATTTTGCCGTGAGCGCCAGCACCGATTCCCAGATAATCGCCAAATTGCCAATAATTAAGATTATGCCGCGCTTGCTTGCCTTGTTGGGCATAAGCGGAAATCTCGTATTGTTGATAACCGTTTGCCGCTAAGCGTTGCTGGCAGTTTTTTTGGATGGCAAAAATAGTTTCATCTTCCGGCAGCTTAGGCGGGAAACGATGAAAATAGGTGTTGGGCTCTAAGGTTAATTGGTAAAAGGAAATATGAGTGGGATTGAGGTCTATCGCGGTTTGCACATCATGCAATGCTTGCTCACTGGTTTGCTCGGGTAAGCCAAACATTAAATCCAGATTCAGATTATCAAAACCGGCTTGCTGAGCAATTTCTACCGCTTTCAGCGCTTCAGCTGAGGAATGCACTCGCCCCAATTTTTTCAAATGTGGGTCATTAAAACTTTGGATGCCAATCGATAGCCGGTTAATCCCTAACTGACGAAACGCTTTAAATTTGGCACTTTCAAAAGTGCCGGGATTGGCTTCCAAGGTAATTTCACAACTGGGGGTTAATGAAACTTGGGCTTGAATGCCTTTTAACAACCGTTCGATTGCTTGCGGTGAAAACAAACTTGGCGTACCACCGCCCATGAAAATACTCTGGATGGGACGCGCGGGCGTGACTAAGGCTAAATCAACATGCAAATCTGCCAGCAAGGCATCGATATAAGCTTGCTCAGGAATACCGGCTTTAACCGCGTGAGAATTAAAATCACAGTAGGGGCATTTTTGGATACACCACGGGAAGTGAATGTATAAACTCAGCGGCAACCACAGCGATTGGCTCACCAAGCACCCACGCTAGGCATCGAAGCCCAAGGCTCTTGAATGGGTAATGGCTGGCCTTTTTGCAGTAGTTCGATAGAGATTTGATCCGGCGAACGAATAAACGCCATCCAGCCATCGCGCGGTGGGCGATTGATGGTGACACCTTGATCCAGTAAACGTTGGCAAACGCTATAAATATCATCAACCGCAAACGCCAAATGACCAAAATTGCGACCGCCTGTGTAATCTTCAGTGTCCCAGTTATAGGTCAACTCCAGCAACGGCGCGTCGTTGGCCTGTGCTTGTTGCAAATCATCCGGCGCGGCTAAATAAACCAAGCTAAAGCGGCCGGCTTCACTGTCCATGCGTCGGACTTCGACTAAACCCAGTTTGTTACAGTAAAAATCCAGCGATTGTTCGAGATTGTTGACTCGAACCATAGTGTGTAAATAATGCATAACAACGACCTTTTAATTAATCAATCTAGGCTTGGAATAATAATGCCTTTCGCCGCCATCGTTTGCAGACTGGTTAGCGCATGTTGCAATAGCATCTCGGCATCCAGATTCGGCAATTCAGCACTTAAAGCCTGAATCGCGGCGGCAACCGTCATGGGCTGTTGTTCCAGTAATTGCAATAAGCGGAAAGTCAGCGGCACCGCTTGCATGAAATGCACATCGTGATGTTGATCGCGATACACCACTAAGTAAGTAACTTCCGCTGGTGGCTCGGTCGGCAAATAATCCGGTGAAATTTTCTGGACTGGATATTGATAAGCCAACAACCAAGCCAGCGGCGATAAAGCTAAACAATGCTCAGCAAGCTGCTCAATAAATTCAGCATCACCGTACACAGGCTCATCTTTGGCAATCGCCAACGCCATTTCAATCCATTCGTAATGCGCCAGCTCCCATAAAAAAGGGTAGTCGTCAGCATAATCGCGAGTAGGCAAATAGTCTAAAAATTCTTCTGCAATTTCGGAAAAGTACGGGGTTTTACACGCATGTTTAGCGAAAAAATCTGCGCATAACGCTTGCCATTGCTGATCATTCAGCAAGGTGCGTAACACCGGAAAATTAGTGCTTAAACAGCTATCAATATTATTGAAAAACAGTTCGCGATACATCGCCATCCGCTCAGGTTTGACATCGGCTGGCGCTGGATTGGCTGGGTCGCGGATATAAGCGGCAAACTCCGCTTGCTTAGCTCGAAAATCAACCGCCATGACTCACCTGTTGTTGAATATTGGCGATAGTCGTAACTTCGTTTAATAACTCGGGCAACGGCGGCAAATTAAAATCGCGTTCCAGTAGAGTAGGGAATACGCCGTGAACTTGATAGGCTTTTTCCAGCAAAGCCCAAACTGGATCAATCACTGGCGCACCGTGAGTATCGACTAAAAAATCGGCGGCTTGCACATAGTGTCCAGCGATATGAGCATAGGCAATCCGTTCAGAAGGCATCGC
>JBJSYX010000219.1:0-6969 GCA_046090005.1 Methylomonas sp.
GGCTTGATTTATAAAGGGCCGGAGTTGATTGGTGATGTGTTGGAGGGGATTTAGGTAGGATTATTGGATTTTCCGTGTTGCTCAAAGCGAACGGAAAATCCAAGTTTTCAGGTGGCAGCTATTTAAAAGCAACCTCGATCAATTTCACAAAGGCAGGATTAAACAGAGTTAAGCCATAAATAGGTAGAAGGATAAGAAGTAGTTTCAGCATAAACGCTATCTGTTTAAGCTCGGTTTTCAGTTCAATTTTTAGGTTTGAAATCTCGGCTTTTAGCTCGGCCAAATCAGCTTTTAGATCGTCGAATTCAGAAGTAATAAACGCTTTAGTTGCTACTTCGTTCCGTTGGTCGTTATTCAACTCGGCTTTAAGCATCTTATTCGCCAGCAATCGCCATCTGTTCAACTAAAATCGAGCCAGTGCGAATATTGCCTCGCAAATCGACATCGTTACCAATCGCGACAATATTACGCAGCATGGTTTTTAAATTACCAGCGATAGTGATTTCTTCAACCGGATATTGAATCACGCCGTTTTCTACCCAAAAACCTGACGCCCCGCGCGAATAATCACCCGTTACTCGATTAACGCCTTGCCCCATTAATTCGGTGACTAATAAACCCGTGTTCATCAGTTTTAACATCGCCGTAAAATCATTGCTGCCGGTTTCGACGGTTAAGTTGTGAACGCCGCCAGCATTGCCAGTGCTTTGCATGCCCAATTTTTTGGCTGAATACGTGCTTAAAACATAGCCTCGTAGAATTCCCGCGCTAACGATGTCGCGGGTTTGGGTGGCGACGCCTTCGCCATCATAGCTGGCACTGCCTAAGGCGCCGATTAATAACGGTTGTTCGTGGATGCGAACGAAGTCGGGTAAAACTTGGGTATTTAATGAGTCGAGTAAAAACGATGATTTACGGTACAAACTGCCGCCGCTAATCGCGCCGATTAAAGCTCCAATCAAGCCGGAAGCCATTTCGGGCGCAAATAAAACTGGGCATTGGCGAGTGCTGAGGCTGCGTGCGTTAAGTCTTGCTAAAGTCCGTTGTGCAGCTTTTTCACCCACTGCTTGCGCTGATTGCAAATTAGCGGCGTTGCGCGCCACGCTGTACCAGTAATCGCGTTGCATGGCATCACCGCTACCGGCTAACACCGAGCAGCTGATGGAGTGGCGGCTAGATTGATAGCCTTGCAAAAAGCCCAAGGAATTACCAAATACTCGTGTGCCTTGATGGCTACTTACCGATGCGCCTTCAGAATTGCTGATGGCGGCATCATAGCCACGGGCGGCATTTTCGCATTCAATCGCTAAAGCAATCGCTTGTTCGGCATCAATGTTCCAAGGGTGATTAAGGTCGAGGTCTGGAAATTCAGTGGCAAGCTGACTGACATCAGGTAAACCTGCGTAGTCGTCAGCACTGGCATAGCGAGCGATGCTGCAAGCGGCTTGGACGGTTTCTTTTAATGAATCGGGGGACACATCGTTAGTGCTGGCAGTGCCTTTTTGTTGACCAAAATAGACGGTGACCCCTATGCCTTGGTCGCAGTGAAATTCGACGGTTTCGACTTCGCCCAAGCGGGCGGAAACCGATAGGCCATTATCGACACTGAAAGCGGCTTCGGCGGCGCTGGCGCCTTGTTGTTTGGCTTCGTCGAGCAATTGTTGCACGACAGTTTTTAAACGATTGATTTCGGCTTGATTTTGCACGGGAAATTCTCGGTTTAATAGTGTGATTTGGCTAGGTTAAAGTCGAATTTTCCATTCATCCTTCGACTAAGCTCAGGACGAACGGAAAATCCTCAACGGAGAGATGCCTAAATGTTAGTACCACCAACGGTTAAACCGTCAATTTTTAAAGTCGGCTGACCAACGCCGACCGGTACGCTTTGGCCATCTTTGCCGCAAGTGCCGACGCCGCTATCAAGCTGCATGTCGTTACCGACCATGGATACTTTGGTTAAAACATCGGGGCCGTTGCCGATTAAAGTGGCGCCTTTGACGGGACGGGTGATTTTGCCGTCTTCAATCAAATAGGCTTCGCTGGCAGAAAACACGAATTTGCCGGAGGTAATATCAACCTGACCACCGCCAAAATTACGAGCGTATAAGCCTTTTTTAACCGAGCGGATAATTTCTTCCGGTTCGCTTTTGCCGGGCAGCATATAGGTGTTGGTCATTCGTGGCATTGGTAAATGTGCATACGATTCGCGGCGGCCATTGCCGGTGGGATTGACGCCCATCAAACGCGCATTGAGCTTGTCTTGCATATAGCCTTTTAAGATGCCTTTTTCGATCAGTACGGTGTTTTGGGTAGGTGTGCCTTCGTCATCAACGCTTAATGAGCCACGACGTCCTGCCAAAGTGCCATCATCGACGACAGTACATAAATTCGAAGCCACACGCTCACCGACTCTGCCACTAAATGCCGAAGTGCCTTTGCGGTTAAAGTCGCCTTCTAAACCGTGGCCGATGGCTTCGTGTAACAAAATCCCCGGCCAGCCTGGACCTAAAACCACGGTCATATTGCCCGCTGGTGCGGCTTCGGCTTGTAAATTGACTTGCGCTTGGCGCACTGCTTCGCGGCCATATTCAAAAGCGCGGTCGTTTTCGAGGAAATAGCTGTAATCGCTACGCGAGCCGCCGCCCATGCTTCCCTGTTCACGACGACCATTTTCAACCATGATCACGCTGACATTCATTCTGACTAAAGGCCGAACATCGGCGACTAATGAACCGTCCTGATTAGCAATTAAGACATTGTCATAAGCAGCAACCAGACTGACCATGACCTCTTCAATCCGGCTATCCAGTTTGCGGGTTGCGGCATCGACTCGTTTCAGTAAGTCAATTTTGTCTTGATCAGCTAAGGATTTAAGCGGGTTTAGCGGTTGATAAAGTTGCGGCCAACTTTGCGGCGTCGCGATTTTGTGTTGAACATTTTGACCGTGTTTGACGATTGCTTTTACGTTATTAGCGGCTTCCAGCAAAATCGGTAGTTCGATGCGGTCGCTGTAAGCAAAGCCAGTTTTGTCACCACTGACGACCCTGACTCCCGCGCCGTGTTCAATCGAATGACTGCCTTCTTTAACGATTCCACCTTCTAGTGACCAAGATTCAAAATGGCTCGATTGAAAATAAATGTCAGCGGCATCGACTGGGACGCTCAATAGGGTTGCCATCACTCGATCAATGTCTTGAGTTTGCAAGCCGTTAGCGGCGAGGATGGTATGTTTGACTTGTTCTAGTAAAGGCATGGTATTTATCAAATTGGGGTTAAATCACATCACAAAAAATGATGCTAAATACAGCACAGCAGTGACGGCGATACCTATGCCGATTTTGTTAAGTAGTTTTTGTGCGTGCCAGTAAGTTAAAACTTGGGTTTTGCGGCGTATCCATGCATCGCGGGCTAGCTGTCTAAAAAAACGGTAACTGCGTGGAACGATGAATCTGAGTTTGTATAAGCCATAACCAATAATGGACATCAGTGTGTAAAAAGTGATGACTTGACTGCCATGGCGTTCGGTATGGAAAACATGTTCCACCGCATGTTCAATGCCCAGTTCAACCCACTCGAACATATTGTGAAAAATTTCAAAAGCTAGATGCAGTATTTCCACAACGATTTCTATCGTCAAGTCGTACATGATTAACGACAGCAACAGAAATCCAACAACCAATAAATCCAGATTTTTCTTTGAAATGATGCTCATGGGTGATGAAATCCTTCGCTTAATTCTCAGGCACTTGCCACTCTATTTTCCAATGTCCTTTTCCATCCGTCAGATGTTGGTTTAACCAAGGCAGTAATATCTGCGCTTGTTGTTCCAATTGCCAAGGCGGATTGATAAACAGCATACCAGAACCGGTCATGCCACGCACCGAGCTGTCTTCAGCGACACAGTGTTCAATGCGGAGTTGTTTGGGAATGCCCGTTTCAGCCAAGCGTTGCAACATGCGTTCGGTGTTGGTGCGATCAATCACCGGATACCACAAGCCGTAAATGCCAGTAGCAAAGCGGCGATGAGCGGCTGCGATAGTTTTAACCAGTTGATTATATTCAGCTTTCACTTCATAACTGGGGTCAATCAAAATCAAACCGCGTCGTTGAATCGGCGGTAGTTTCTTTTCTAAACGGGCTAAACCATCTTCTTTGTTGGTGCTGACTTGTTTATTACCAGCAAATAGCTGATGTAGGCTTTCATAATCGGTGCTGTGTAATTCCGATAACACTAAACGATCTTGAGCTCTGACCAAGCGGCTGACTAATTGCGGTGAGCCGGGGTAACGAATTAATTCGTTACCGGTATTTTCGGCGCGGACTGCGGCCAGATAATCTTTGGCTTCTTCTGGGCAATCGTCGGTATGCCAAATCTTAGCAATGCCTTGTTGATATTCGCTGGTTTTTTGGGCAAATTCCGATTTAAACGAATATTTGCCTGCGCCAGCGTGAGTGTCGATATAAACAAACGGTTTATCTTTTTGTTTAAGCGCGTTAATCACTAAGGCGGTTAAGCTGTGTTTTAGTACATCGGCAAAATTACCGGCATGAAAGCCGTGACGGTAGCTAAGCATGAGTGTGTCCTGTAAATAGCATCAATAAATCCTTGATTAACTGAGTTTGGCGCGAAAAATAAAAAATACTGCGCCTAGTATACAAAGGCCAGCCCATAGATAATCCAGTTTGAGCGGCTCTTTTAAGTAATACACTGAAAATGGCACGAAAACGCTTAAAGCAATCACTTCTTGCATGATTTTCAGTTGCCCGACGTTAAGCGATTGGTAGCCGATACGATTAGCAGGTACTTGCAGTAGATATTCGAATAAAGCAATTCCCCAGCTGACTAAAGCGGCAATTAACCAGGTTTTGTGATTCAGCTCTTTTAAATGGGCATACCAAGCAAAAGTCATAAATACATTGCTGCAAACCAATAAGCTGGCGCTAATTAAAATCGGGTTCATGGTTGGGTAGCTAGGTAATCTTGTTTAAATTGTTTTAGGGTTTGAATCCGCAAGTCTCTAATCGCGGTGCCAATGGCTTGGCCTTTTAACGGGCCGTTTAAAATCGCGCTGGTATCGATTTCTAGTGCTGCCCGACAAGCTGCACGCAGATAATCGGCTTGAGGATAAGCCCTATTTTCAAAACCGGTGCGGCCACGGGCATCGGCTTCGCAGGCTAAAACAAAATTTTCTAAAGCTTGATGGGATTTAAAACCGCCAATGTTATGCAGCATGTCGGCTAAAGTGTCTGGGCGCAGTTCAAATACGCGGTGACAATGAGTGTGATATTCCATCACCTGGCTGGCTAAGGTTTTAAAGGTTTTCGGTATCCGTAGGCGTTGGCATAGTTTGTCTAAAATCGGTAAGCCTTTTTTCTCGTGACCGTGATGACTAGGCCAGTGTTGGCTAGGGGTAACGGCTTTACCAAGGTCGTGTAGTAATGCCGCTAAGCGCACTTCAGCTTGATCGGATAAGCGACAGGCTTGGCTTAAAACCATTAAGGCATGAATGCCGGTGTCGATTTCGGGATGATGTTGTGGCGGTTGTGGGACACCAAATAGCGCATCAATTTCAGGAAAAATCACTTGCAAAGCCCCACAGTCGCGCAAGACTTGGAAAAATGCCGACGGGGTGGCGTCGTTTAACGCTTTATACAATTCTGCCCAAACTCGTTCAGCCACTAAATAATCGGTTTCGCCATTTTCAACCATCTCTTGCATTAATTGCTGAGTCGGTTCGGCAACCCTAAAGCCTAAATGCGCATAACGAGCGGCAAAGCGAGCAACCCGTAAAATTCTCACGGGATCTTCACTAAACGCGGGGGAAACATGGCGCAGGATGCGATTTTCTAGGTCTTGCTGGCCGTTAAATGGATCAATCAAACGGCCATCATCGGCTTGAGCAATCGCATTGATGGTTAAATCGCGACGTTGTAGGTCTTGTTCGATAGTCACATCAGGCGCGGTGTAAACCGCAAAGCCTTTATAACCGGGGGCGGTTTTGCGTTCGGTGCGAGCCAGTGCGTATTCTTCATTAGTCTTAGGATGCAGGAATACCGGAAAGTCTTTGCCAACCGCTCGAAAACCCTTGGCCAGCATCGATTCGGGTGTTTCGCCAATCACCAGCCAATCACGTTCTCTAACCGGATAATCCAGCAAACGATCTCGGATTGCACCGCCGACTAGATAGGTTTTCATGCTCTCCAAACTCGCTTTTCAATCAATTCTAAAACCACAGTATAAATGACTGATCGATTCAGTGCTTTGCTGGCGTTAAATTGCCCTGCAAAGTCACGGTTAATCAGCTGTGATTGCTCGGTTGCACAAAGAAAAACTTCATCGTATACTTCGGCCGGCTTTCTTGATCAAGCTAGCTAACAACAAAAACCTCTGGAGGGTATTACAATGAAATGGGAAACACCTGCATACAACGACATGCGTTTTGGCTTTGAAGTCACCATGTACATCTACAACCGTTAATTTTTACGGTTTAGGGAAAAAGGAGCATGAAAATGCTCCTTTTTTTTGCCTGACGTTTTTACTTTCTTATACCCATGCGTTTGCATGAATAAGCGATTTAACTGTTTTATTTAGCGACATTTTCACAATCGCGCTGATCTAATGTGCTGAAGGGTTAGGGTGGCAAATAAAATTGAGGCATATCGCCTATTTTATTTTTTAAATGTGTCATATAACATTGTTTAATTGGTTTTTTAAGAATGTCTTGAGATGTGTTGGTTGTAACGCATTGTTAAATAGTGAAATTTAAAAACTGGCCTGAAAATTGCATTAAAGTATCTGTGCTGATTTTTAAGGTTTTGCAGTGAAAGACAATTCATCCAATTCATTACACAGGCTGTTTTTGCAACATGCCAAAGAACTAACGGGATTTATACGCCAACGTTTTCCGGGTGAGCAAGATGTCGCCGACATTGTTCAGGAAACCTTTTTGCGCTTATCTCAATACCCAC
>JBJSYX010000220.1:0-2515 GCA_046090005.1 Methylomonas sp.
ATAACCCTTACGGCAATTCGGTATTCTTAATCCAAACTACCGACAAAGGCACTATCGTCCAAAACCGCCAAGTCGAAACCGGACTCAGCAAAGCGGGCAGGGTAGAGATCATCAGCGGGCTGAATGTCGGTGATAAAGTGGTTAGCGCTGGACAAGTCAAACTCCGTAACGGTATCCCTGTGACGATAGATACGCAACCAGCGCCAGGTGAGCGGGAGTAATCAGCGTGAAATTCACTGATTTATTTATCCGCCGTCCGGTATTGGCGAGCGTGGTGAGTTTGTTGATTCTGGTATTAGGGTTAAGAGCAATTACCGCCCTAGAATTACGCCAATATCCCGAAACCGAAAACACAGTAGTGACTATCGCCACTTCCTATCCCGGTGCCAGTAGTGAGTTAGTCAAAGGCTTTATTACCACGCCTTTGCAACAAGCGATTGCCGAAGCCGATGGCATTGACTATTTATCCTCAACCAGTCGCCAAGGTAATTCCACCATCGAAGCCCATATGCGGCTTAATTACGATGCCAACGCCGCTGTTGCCGAAATTCAAGCCAAAGTTGCCAGTCAGCGCAACGTGTTACCGTCAGAATCAGAAGATCCCGTCATTACCGCACAAGTCGGCGAAAGCACGGCTTTAATGTACTTGGCCTTGTACAGCGAAACCTTACAAGCCGCACAATTAAGCGATTATTTATTACGGGTGATCCAACCGAAAATTCAAGCCTTGCCGGGTGTCGGTAAAGCCAAAATGCTCGGTAATAAAACCTTTGCCATGCGAGTCTGGCTAGATCCAGATCGAATGGCGGCATTAGGCGTTACAGCTAACGACGTTAGCGAAGTATTACGCGCTAACAACTACCTGTCTGGGGTCGGTGGCACCAAGGGTAATTACGTCAAAGTTGATTTACGCGCCACCACCGATGCTGCTGACGAACAAGCTTTCAAGCAGTTAGTGGTTAGCAATCGTAACGGTAGCTTAGTGCGCTTACAGGATATTGCCGATACCGAACTGGGTAGCGAAGATTACGATACCGTCAACTGGTACAAAGGCAAAATGGCGATTTTTATGGGTATCGAGCCTGCTCCGGGCGCTAATCCATTAACGGTCGCCAAAGCGGTTAAAAACCTGCTGAATACCGAACTCAAACGCGATTTACCCGATGCAATGCAGGTACTAGTGCCGTATGACGCCAGCCAATTCATCGAAGATTCAATTCACGAAGTATTCAGCACCTTAATCGAAGCGGTGTTAATCGTTTTAGTGGTGATTTTTTTATCACTCGGTTCGCTACGCGCAGCAGTCATTCCTGCGGTTACCGTGCCTTTATCACTGATCGGTGGCGCGTTTTTAATGTTGCTGATGGGCTTTTCGATTAATTTGCTGACCATGTTAGCGATGGTGTTAGCGATTGGTTTGGTGGTCGATGACGCGATTGTGATGGTAGAAAACATCCACCGACACATTGAACAAGGCAAACCGCGTTTACAAGCTGCTTTGTTGGGAGCGCGAGAACTGGGTTTACCGGTAATTGCGATGACCACCACTTTAATCGCGGTTTACGCACCGATTGGTTTTATGGGCGGTTTAGTCGGCACCTTGTTTACCGAATTCGCCTTTTCATTGGCGGGAGCAGTGTTAATTTCCGGTATCGTTGCGCTAACGCTGTCGCCGATGATGAGCGCTAAAGTCCTAAAAGATTCTGGCAAACCCGGGCGTTTTGAATTGGCGGTAGAACATCTGTTTGCCCAACTAGCCAAGCATTACCTGCGCTTATTACGCAAATTACTCGAATATCCAGCGACTGTGATGGGCTTTGCTTTGTTGGTGTTAGCCAGCATTTATTTAATGTTCATGCTGACCAGCAAAGAACTCGCGCCCACCGAAGACCAAAGTATTTTGTTTGCCATCGCCAATGGGCCGCAGACCGCGACTTTACATTACAACGAAACTTATTCAAAAGAACTGATTAAACAGTTTGAATCATTCCCAGAATACAAAGAAAGTTTTGTATTAATGGGCTTTGGCGGCGATACCAGCACTGTGTTTAGCGGCTTTAAAATGCCGTCCAGTTTTGAGCGAAAACGTTCACAAAGCCAAATACAACCCGAATTACAAGCCAAAGTCGGGCAAATTGCCGGTTTCCAAACTGCCGTGGTGCCAAGACCGAGTTTGCCCGGTTCCGGTGGCGGTTTACCGTTGCAGTTTGTAATTACCACTGACGCCGACTACGCGCAATTAGACCAAGTCGCTGACCAATTGCTCGACAAAGCCATGCAAAGCGGTCAATTTGCCTTTTTGATGAAAGACGTCAACTTCAATCGCCCGAAAGCGACGTTAGTGATTGATCGTGATCGCGCTGCTGATTTAGGGATTTCGATGCAAGATATTGGTCGCAACTTAGCCACTTTGATGGGCGGCCAATACGTCAATCGTTTCAGCTTGCAAGGCCGTAGTTATAAAGTGATTCCACAAGTCGATGATTTATCACGCTTCGATACCAGCAAACTCGAT
>JBJSYX010000221.1:0-6096 GCA_046090005.1 Methylomonas sp.
TTAGCCGCAAGTCCATCATTATTATTGGTTTTGTGTTGTTTGTGTTTGGTAGTGTGGTTGCTGCTTTATCGACTGATATTTATGGCGTATTGATTGGTCGCGCTTTGCAAGGTTGTGGCGCGGTTTCGGCAGCGGTGATGGCGCTTTTGGCCGATTTGACTCAAGAAGTCCATCGAACCAAAGCGATGGCCACAATTGGCGCCAGTATTGGTGTTTCATTTGGTGTCGCGATTACGCTGGGCCCTATCATTGCTGACCATTTTGGGATTAGCGGCATTTTTTGGATGATCGCTATTTTGGCGGCATTGGCGATTCTGGTAGTGCTGTTTGTAGTGCCTAATCCGCAAAAAATTACTACTCATCGTGAAGCCGAATATATTCCCTCTGAATTAGGCACAGTCATTAAAAACCCCGATTTGCTTCGTCTTAACTACGGTATTTTTGCCCTGCATTTAATCTTGATGGCCAGTTTTGTAGTGGTGCCATTGCTGATGCGTGATGCCGGTTTGCAGGGTGGTAGTCATTGGAGGGTGTATTTGCCAGTATTGGTTACTTCGATGGCAATGATTATTCCGTTTGTGATTATTGCTGAGAAAAAACGCCAGATGAAAAAGGTGTTTTTGGGGGCGATTGCGGTATTGGTGATTGCTAACTGCGGGTTTGTATTGTTTAGTGGTCAATTGATTGGTTTGATTGCTTGTTTGTGGCTATTTTTCTGTGGCTTTAACTTGCTGGAAGCGACTTTGCCTTCTTTAATTTCTAAAACCGCGCCTGGTGATTTAAAAGGCACAGCGATGGGCATTTATTCCAGCGCTCAGTTTATTGGTGCGTTTTTAGGTGGTGCTAGTGGCGGTTGGTTGTACGGTGAATTCGGTGCGACGGCGGTGTTTGTATTTTCAGCGGCGATTGCCGCGAGTTGGATTTTGATTGCCTTGTTCATGTCGCCACCGCGCTATGTGGCGAATTTATTGTTGTCATTAGAAAAGGTTAAACCAGAACAAGCGGCTGAGTTTTCTAAGCAATTATTAGCGATTCACGGTATCGAAGAAGTACGGATGCACTTTGAAGAAAAGGCCGCTTATTTAAAGGTCGACAATCAAAAGCTGGATAAAAATCAATTGGGTTTATTTTTAAAGCAATGGTAGTGAATTGAGTTAATTCAGACCATTGCTAAATTTAATAAGGAGATATGCATGTTGAATAAAGTGATGTTGATTGGTCGTTTAGGCGCTGATCCAGAAGTACGTTATATGCCAAGCGGTGATGCGATTACCACGATTCGTTTGGCAACCAGTCGTCGTTGGAGAGATAGAAATACTAACGAGCGCAAAGAAGAAACCGAATGGCATCGGGTGGTATTTTTTGGTGGATTGGCAAAAATTGCTGGCGAGTATTTGAAAAAAGGCAGTCAAGCGTATGTTGAAGGCCGTATCCGTACCCAAAAATGGCAAGGTCAGGATGGTCAGGATCGTTACACCACTGAGATTGTTGCTGATGAAATGCATATGTTAGATAGTCGGAGTGGCGGTACTGCTAATTATGGTGATAACAATACTCCGCCAGCCAGCAGTTATGAAAACCGTCCATCTGCACCGGCAGCCGGACCACAATCAGCTCCTGCTTCATTTGATGATTTTGATGATGATATTCCGTTCTAAATTGAACGCTTAATAGCAGCCAAACCCAGTGAGATTCGTTCTTATTGGGTTTTTTTATGTTTGTTGATAAGCAGCGCAAAGTATGTGGAGCAATGGGGGGCGTTGAAGTCGTGTGGTTTGCAGCGTGGTACAGCTGGCAAGGCGCTTGCTGATTTGTGAGGTATGCTCAGTTTCTGTTGCTGATATACTGCCAAAACAGTTTATCTGTGCTTTTTATTTGATTGGCTTTGTCAATTATTGATGGCAAAGGCGGTCAAGCCCAGTCACTTTTGATGCTTGGAATTGCAATGAAGCTTACTAATTCTGCCCGTTTAGCCGCCGTCCTGACTTTGTTTTCTGCTGGCGCCATGTTTCAACCCGCTTTGGCAATTACCACGCCAGCCGATCAAGACAAATTGCGAATTCATACCGGTTTGCCTAAAAAAGCGAGTGATTCCTTATTTTCTTACACAGCGGAATGGCGGATTGATGATGGTGAGTTATATCGGACCACTGGGTTGAGTTTCTTAAATTCGGCAAAAATTGATCCCAATGCTTCGCCTGCAGTGATTACCAAAAAACTGGTGACCGCGATGAAAGACGGCATGATTCAACTGGATCCCAATTGGCGCGGGATTAATCTGACTCAACCACAAGACCAAGCTGAACTGACGATTGCTAATAAAAAAGGTTATTCCTTAACCACAGTCACGGTTCGTGATTACAGCAATCAGCAATTACGGTTTGATTTAGGCGACAAGAATTTCAATGCTGACGGTGTGCAAGTAGCGATTGATGTGGTGTTGGCGGCAGATGTTGAATATTTAGATGGTTTTAGCTCGAAAAGATCACCTTTAGCTTCACAAGGTGAGATTGAAATCCTCGTCGAGGGCGCTAAGCCCGTACAGATTAAAACCGACGGTAAAACGACCAAGCAAATTGAAGAAGACATTTCTCGGCAATTAGTAGGGGCAAAATTAAGTGAGTTTCCGTTATATCCTAATCTGTCCAACTCTGACACGCGCAACAATAAACCGTTTGATAATAGCGAAGTACAGTTGTTGAATCTGGCGGCTAAATCGATTTCGATTAATGTCACAGATCCTGCGGTCGGTGTGTTGACTAAATTTAAGTTTAAAGATGAAAACCACAGCGTCAAAGTTGTCGAGCCACGTTTTATGTTAGCGGCTTTGGGGGTTGTTAGTGGTGTGTTAATTGGCTTTTATTGGTTGAGAAATCGTAACAAAGTCGCTTAAAGCGAATCCAATCATTCCAAACCAACTGTTCGCTTAGGCTTTGCTAAGCGAACAGTTGGACTCTGCTTCCCGTTAAAAACCAAATCTACTCGCTATGCCTAGTTTGGTGCCGTTTAATCAGGGGCGATAAATAATTTAATTATCTATTTGTTCTAGTTTATTTTGTGTTTGTTGTTCTGGGTGGGTTTGGCCTGTGTATGGCTGTATTTTTTGTAAAGCATTAAAAAAAGTTGTAAAAAATATTTAAAAACAGGTCTTCTAGTTGCTGTGGTGTGTGGCAATCGATAAAAATACCAATATCATTTAACATCATTTAACCATTCAATTATTTACTTTCCCCTATAATCAACCTACCGTTAATTCATAGACAGTAGAGTGAAGATCGTGGATAAGTTAAACCACATAAATAAAAATAATCTGGTTTTAGGGTTGGATTATAGTCATTCAATAATAACTAGATCGGCTTGTTTATTATTAATTAGTAGTTTGTTGGCTGGTAGTGTGCAGGCTGAATCAAAAATTATTGATGACGATAATGAAACTGCAGCTATTTCTAGGTCGCTAAGTAAGCTGGAATATGAATCAAGTTTAAATAATGTTGAAATTGATATAGTCGATTCAATCGCAAAAAGAGCGAATTCTGAGCAAACACCGCCTAATCAAAAACTGGATTTAAATCCACTAAATAATAGTAAACAAGCCTTCAGTTTCTCTGGTTTGGCGGGGCGTTCAAGTATTGAATTACTCAATCTTGAAACAGTTGAATCGAACTTGGTTAGCAGCGGCAGTAATCTTGCTTTAAATAGTGAATTAAGTTTGCCTGATTTAGTGAAAATTGGTTTGAACTATAGTCCTGTCATGCAGCAGGCTCAGGCCAGTTTTGAAAGTGCCGAAGCGCAAGCTAATATCGCCAGAGCTGAATTATTACCCAGTGTTTCCGCTAGACATTCTGAAGGCCCCGAAAGCTCCGAGACTCAAGCTAGAGGTCTTGATGGACATACTTACCAAGTGTCTTCATTTCGTTTAACCCAGCCTATCTTTAATGCCGCTTTAATTAAAGACTATATGGGCAGTAGTAAAAATCAAGATGCAGCAGGGTTGCGTTTGCAAGCCAATCGAGAAACCACCGCCTTAGCCACCATTCGTGCCACTACCGATTTGGCAGCCGCACGATTAATTTTGAGTTTTTCTGATGATTTGCTACAACAGCTCGGCAAAATTCTTAGTTATTTGGAAACCAGAGCCAGCGCAGGAGCGGCCAGTCAAGCTGAATTAGAACGCGCTCGTACTCGGGTTTTTAGTGCCAGACAAACCCGAATTGAACAACAAACCAACTATCGTAATGCTTTGCTCGAAGTTGTGCGATTAACCGGTGTGACGCCTAAAAAGATTGAATTACCTTCAATCGAACAATATCCAAAATTACCCATCACCAATGCTGAGTTACACCAACAAGTATTAGATGCAAATTACGATCTTCGCAGTCTAAGACGCGATGTCGATGCCCAACAAGATAGTGTGCAGCGTGAATACGGTAAATTGATGCCAATTATTGGCGTTAGTTTAGAGCGCGATCAAAGTACCAATGTGCGCGGAACTCAACCGATTCAGACCGATAATCGCGCGTTGTTGGTGATGACTTGGAATGCTTCATTGGGTGGTAAAGAACTGTATGCTGCAAATCAGGCTAAAGCCGAATTACGCAAAACTCAAGCGCGTTTAGATGAAGAAACCCAGCGCACTACACGCGGTGTCGATGCTGATTATGCTTTGCTGCAATCCGCTGCATTGCGAATCAAAGTTGCTGAAGAAGAACGTCGGGCGGCAACTAAAGTAGTGACGGCTGTTGAAGAACAACTACGCAGCGGTCGTTTGAGTGGCACTTTGTTGGAAGCCTTAGATGCTTGCGAGCGGCTGTTTCTAGCTAAACAGCATCAGGCGCAATCTTTAGCGCAGCAAATGCAAGCCCATTCGCAATTATTAAAACGCTTAGGCGCTTTAAGCGAGATTCAATCGCAGGCAAAAATTAATTTAGACAGTTTGCCAAATAGTGCGTCGCAAGAAGTAAATAACAATTTATCCGAGATTGCCACCGATGCAATCGCCATTCGATAAAACCATTATTTAAATTAGGATAAAAATAATTATGTCTGTTAGTTCTGATTCTAATGATGCCTCGGATATTTTCTGGCCAGGCTATGTTGATGCAGTCACAAATTTGGCGATTAACTTGCTCTTTGTGATTGCGGTTATGAGTATTGTTGTTTTGGGTTTTACCTTGCAACTGGCACAAATGACCAAGAATAAAGTGGTGACTGAAACCACTTCGCCACAAAAAAGTAACGGTGCCGCAGCCGAAGATATTTATATTAAAACTAATGATGAAGAGGCTAAAGGTAATGCCAATAAAGTCAGCGCTACTGTCGATGCAGTTACAGCGGCAAAAATGGCCTTAAAAGAAATTCAAAAACAATTAGCGACTGCACAACAGGCGGTGCAGCAGGTGCAAGCTCAAACCGCACAAACCGAATTAAAACACGCTTTGTCACAAGCTGAAAATGATGCAAAACAACTGAAACAGCAATTAGAGAAAAGTGAACAACTCAAAAAACAGTCTGAAAAGTTGCAAACCGAAGCCCAGAAGGCACAGCAATCGCCTTTGCAGTCTGAAAAGATTGAAACCGTCAAAGCCGAACAACAAAAAATCACTCCGGCTGCAGGTGAAAAGGCTGCTCAATCCAGTATTACTGGTGGCTTGGTGGTTAAGTTTTCGCCCGATGTAGTCGAGTTAGCGCAAGCCGAGGCGAGTGAGTTGGTGAACAAATTAAACAGTGCGGGTTCATTAGCCAACAAGCATTGGCAAATTCAAGTGATTTCGCCTAAAGGTTTTTCAGAGGCGGCTCGATTGGCCTATTATCGAGTCAACGCGGTGCGAAATGTTTTGCTGCAAAACGGTGTGCCTGGTTCGGCAATTGATTTACGGATTAGTGAAAGTGCTGATTCTGGTGCTGATAACTCGGTAGTGGCTGTGAGACAAATGCCATGATTGGTCAATTATTAGCCAAATTAAATCAATTGACTGTCTTCGAGTCAGAGGTATTGGATGAGCATTTTGGCAGTTTGCCAATCTTGATGTCTGATCAAGCTGACCGACGGATGTTGCAAGCGCTGTTAATCATGGCAATCCTGTTTTTTGTTTGGGC
>JBJSYX010000222.1:0-3280 GCA_046090005.1 Methylomonas sp.
CCAATACTTAAAACTCTCTGAAACCTTGCTCCGCATCCCACTCGAATAAAACCAGCGCCCATCTTGCTGAGTCGGCTGCATATAAGTGATGTATTCATTGGCAATTCCGGTTGCATCACGCAATTTGTACTGAAAAGTCGGGCCGAGGTTGATAAATTTTTTCGCACCGCTAGGGTCTGGATTGACGTTAAACGGTCTGAAATCGGAAATTTCCAAGGTTTGAGTGTCAATCGGCGTGTGCGCTTTAACGCTGGCTTGCAAAGACTTTGCCGCTTGCGCGGTCGTTAAAGGCCAAGCTTTCAACGTTAATTTAGAGCCACCATCACCAAAACTGTTTTGATAAATGCTATAGCCTTTGTAATTGAGCGGGTGATTAACCGAAATGGTTTGTTTCAACGCTTGCGGGGCGGCAGGGTCGAGAATGGTTAAATCGCTTTCAAACGATTTGGGCTGACCACTGGGATAATGTTCGATCCTAAAATCATCAACCTGAATCGTAAACGGCAATTTTTGCAGCAGATAGCCGTCTTTATAATCAATAAACGCCAAATCCGCTTGGCCATGTTCGGCAATATCAACATTGGCGCGGAATGACAAATTATCATCGCCCAAGGTGCTAATGGCCGGAATCTCGCTGGCAGGAATCCGCCGAGTTTCAACCGCAATCTTACCGCGCCATTCAGCGATTTTTAACGGCAAATTGCCATCTAACAATCCACCAATGCAAATCACAATAATCGCCACATGGCTAAAGATATAGCCCAAACGACTAGCCGCACCTTTTTTGGCGGCAACCAGATAGCTATTGCCTTCTGGTTTTAAGCGAAACCGGTAATGCTGCTGTTTTAACAAGGCAGAAATCAAAGCCAAACTATCGGCCACGGTTTCAACTCTATCAAACGCTTGCTGATAAGGCTGTTTCAATAGGGCAGAGCGTTGACTGTTTTCACGATAATCGTTGATGTCCTTAACAATCGCCGGCAGATTGCGGTAAACGCAAACTGAAGTCGATAACACCAGAAAAGCCAGAATGGTTAAAAACCACGCCGAAGAATAGACATTGTATAAATCCAACTGCTTAAACACTTCAAACCAAAATGGCCCAAACTTAAACACATAATCGGGATAAGGCTGATTTTGTTGTACTACCGTCCCAATCACCGCTGCAATCGCAATCGCAACTAATAAGGTAATAGCGAGGTTCATCGAACCTAAAAAGCGGAGCAAGATACGAACAGTAGATGGCGGCATGAACAGCGACTAGAAAGGTATCTCGAATCGAGATTAAACAGCGTGTATGAAGCCGTGTTGAAAGTTCGTGCTGTGAGGCACGAACTTTCAGACAGTTTCAAACTTATTTCAAAGTGGAAATGTATAAAGAAACCGCTTTGATGTCTTTATCGCTCATTTTCTTAGCGATCATATTCATCATGTTTTCTGTGTTTTTAGTACGACTCACGGTTTTAAAATCGGTCAAAGTTTTGCTCAAATAATCAGCATGTTGAGAATGCAGATTTGGATACGAGGCCGGTTTATTACCTTCAGCATGGGGACCGTGGCAAGCGATACAAGCGGAAACGCCACTGGCTAAATTACCGTTACGGTATAAATCACTACCGGCAGCAATTAAATCAGCCAATTCGGCTTTTTTCTGCTCATCGGTTTTAGCGGGTGCGTCATCGTCGTCATCGCTAACTGGCAAACTAGGGGCTGGATTGGCACTGATTTTATTACTGGCATAAAAAGCCGCGATGTCTTGCATATCCGCATCTTCCAACCCTAAAGCCAACGGTGCCATCATCGGTGCAATCCGTGTACCACCTTTAAAAGCTTGCAATTGCTTGACTAAATAACCTTGATGCTGTCCCGCCAATTTTGGAAATCCTGGCATTGCGCTGTTGCCATCTTCGCCGTGACAACCCGCACAAGAAGCGGCTTTAGCTTTACCCGCGCTTGCGTTGCCTTGTGCATGTACAAAACCAGCACCCGTTGCCAACGCAACAGAAATGGAAACAGTCAGCAGTTTTTTTATCATTATGTGGCCCCTGTTCAGGAAGGTTAATCGACGTAAAGCAAGCTGAAACCCAGCGCCTAACGCTATAATGGCGGCGATTCTAACCGATTTATTATGACTAAGCGAGATAGCGATGAATCCAATGTACCATCAGGCCAAGTTCATCAACAGTGCGCCACGCCTACAAGACGCACCACCCGACCAAGGCTTGGAAATCGCATTTGCTGGCCGTTCCAACGCTGGCAAGTCCAGCGCCATCAATACATTAGTGCAACAAACCGCGCTGGCGCGAGTCAGTAAAACCCCAGGTCGCACCCAATTACTGAATTTTTTCCAGATCGATGATAAACGCAAACTGGTCGATTTACCGGGCTACGGCTATGCCAAAGTGCCGGAAGCGATCAAGAGAGACTGGGGCAAAATGATGGAAACCTACCTCAGTCAACGCCAAGCCTTAACAGGGATTGTGTTGGTGATGGACATCCGTCACCCACTCACCGAGTTCGATTGGCAAATGATTGAATGGTGCCAACACTGCAATCTGCGCATCCACATCATTTTGACCAAAGCCGATAAACTAAAATTTGGTGCCGCGAAAAATACTTTATTACAAGTACAGAAAGAATTAAGTCATCTGGAAATTGGCATAACGCTGCAATTATTTTCAGCGCTGAAAAAAACGGGGATTGATGACATTCATCGGGTTTTGGATGATTGGTTTGAGTTTCGTAGAAATTAGGAACCACCACGCATTTTTTGCTCAATTGATCTTAATGTATTTTGGATTTCTCGCTCTTTTAACTCAGGATCAATATCCTGAATATATTCGATAGCAGAAAAATCATCTCCACGCTTTCTATTTTGTGGCGGCTCAAGAGCTTCAATAAGTAAAGCCTCTAAGGTTGCCACAAGACTAGCTAATGATGCACTGAAACTTGTTTCTCGAAGGCTACCCTCTTGTGTGACGTCAAGTAAGCCGAACCACGAAAACCGATTCCATCGACTCCCCAATCTATCAACTGTATGCTCATAAAGTCGCTTACCTAATGGCCGATCAATCGATCGCCCAACATATACGACAGTGTGATGGTCATAAAGAATATAAATCCCCTTTTGTTTGCCGAAATCAACCGACTTAGCTAAAGCTTGTTGTTTTCCATACATTTTTGGATCATTTCGCCATACGACTAGATCACGGCGCCAATAGTACGCCTTCCACACTCTCCAATATGCGGATGGCCTTTGCCTTGCCCTTGATGCAGGACT
>JBJSYX010000223.1:0-2036 GCA_046090005.1 Methylomonas sp.
CCGAGTATTTGTGACTAATCGGATTGGTGACGGTGGTTTTCTGTTGGCGATTGGCTTAACCGTCCGGCCTTGGCTGTTGTACAAAATCGATGGCGAGGTTAATAACAAATAACAACGCACCACCGCATGGGCCGCCAAATGCCAGCTGGCTAATTGCCAAAACCCTAACCCGCATTCAACCAACATCAACCCCAGTTGCGCCGAAATTGCAAAACTGTGGGCGCTTTTAATATCAGTTTGCGTCAAGCCGACAAACACACTGTACAGCGCGGTTAAAGCACCAACCGCCACTAACACCATCATTGCTAACGGTGCTTGCTGGAATAAGCCTTGCAATTGAATCAGCAAAAACACGCCCGCGTGAATCATCACCCCACCGTAAAACAAAGCGCTGGAAGGCGTCGGCCCTTCCATCGCTCGCGCCAGCCAAGGGCTAAACGGGATTTGCGCTGATTTCGCAAACGCGGCTAGTGCAAAACTCAACGCCAACAAGCTTGCATCGGCTGGCTCCAAATCCACTGCACCACTGTTAATCGCTACCCAATCAGCGCTTTCCAACCAACTAAACGCCAAACCAATCGCTAACAGAAAACCACCATCACCAATCCGGTTGGTCACAAACACTCGGGTGGCGTTATGGGCGGCAATCGGTCGGTCGTAAGCATAGGCAATCAACCAATAGGAACAGACACCGGCAATTTCCCAACCCACAAAGGTAAACACGGCATTGGCCGACAACACCAGCAACAACATCGCCGCGGCAAATAAACTTAAGGTGAAAAACCAGCGATGAAAACCCGCTTCGCGATGCATGTAATTGACCGAAAAACGCATCACCACCAGTATCAACACCGCAAACAAACTCGCCAACGCCAAATTAAAACCGCCAGTAAACAACTTGAAACCAATAATGACTTTGCTGACCTGCAACCAAGTACCGTAGTCGTAAACCTCGGCTGAGCCCGTGGCTAATGAAGCTAAACTGATTAACAGTGCCAAACTGATGGCGGTGATGGCAATTCGTGACGAGGTTTTTTCACCGGCTTCGCCGTTAATCCAACCCGCAAAATGTAAGCCGCCAATGCTGAATGCCGCCAATAAAGGCAAAGCGGGAATTAAAAAAGTCCAGATTGCCATCAGGCTTTAGCTCCTTGGAAAACCGCTTGTTTAATCAACATCGCCGGCACCGGCTGACTGTCTTGGCGATAACAATCCGGCGAATTGTCACGGATTGGCAAAACGTCATCACTGGCTTGCCAAGCGACAAAACCCACCCCACGCTGAAACATAAAAATCTCGCCAGTGTCAGGGTCTTTGCTGGATAAATGCACCCAACCGCCGCCTATCAATTCTTGCAAACTAGGCTGACGACTGTAGATTTGTTCCAGCACCGAGGTTTTAGCTTCAACAATGATTTGCAAGCGCATCGCTTCGTGAATTTCAATCATTTGTTTCGGTAAGCCGGTGCGTAAATCACTCCCCGCGCCTTCCATCACCGCAAAAAAGCCAGTGATGTTGTGCGGCACTTTCGAGCCACAACCCAAACGCTCGTTGTTGACCGTTGAAAAGTAATATTCAAGATTAATCCCCGCTCCCACAGGCCCGACTGCTAACAAAATCCCTTCTAAAATTTTGCCTTCCAAGTCTTGAGTCGGGTCGTAGGAAATTAAAAACAACCGACGATCAAAAAAAGCGCCTTGGGTTTGCGAACGCCGCCCGACAAAAGCGGCGGCATTGGTGGCGTGGCCTAATTCGGGACGGGCTTGGGAAAAGTCGGCGCTGCGCTGCCAGAAATGCCGTAAAGCTTGGGCTGGCGTTGGTTGGCGCGGTGCGGAGGCCAAACGTCGGCAACGTTCGTGCGCTGACATGCGTTGACCGTGTTGCAGTTGCTGATCAAGGCGCTGAAAGCTGGCTAGTCGTTCGGCTGGCAAATGTGGCAAATCATAATAAGTGATGGTTTCATCACCGGTATTGTGTTCAGCACCAATAAACCAAGTGTCGTCAGGAATCACAATCCCCCGCTCGGCCAACAAAGC
>JBJSYX010000224.1:0-2710 GCA_046090005.1 Methylomonas sp.
CCATCCCAACCATATTGGTGATAAAGAAATCCGATTGCCCCGCCCCATAACAACAAACCCAATAGCAGCACTTTTGCTAGTCTTAGCCAACTGAATAAAGCATGGTCTGGGGTTGGGGTTTGGTCATCGATCAAAGCGGGGCCATAGCTTTTTTGCGCTGCACCATGACCTCCCCCCATTTTGAATTTAGCTGGAGCAAGCTTACCGCCCACTGCGCCGAAAATCGCCGCAATCAATACGATCAACGGAAAAGGCGTATCGAATATAAAAATCGCCAGAAACGCAAAACCGGCCAAACTCCATAACAGCCAGTTTTGCAAAGCTCTTGAACCGATACGATAAGCAGCAAACAGCACTATTGCTGTTACCGCAGGTTTGATACCGTAAAGCACACCGTTAATAGCGGGGAGATGACCGTAAGCGAGATAAAGCCAACTCAAGCCGATTAGAATCAATAACGACGGCAATACAAACAAAACCCCAGCCACCACGCCACCCAAACTGCGATGCATTAACCAGCCAATATAAGTAGCTAGTTGCTGTGCTTCGGGGCCAGGTAGCAACATGCAGTAGTTCAAGGCATGTAAGAAGCGCTGCTCTGATAACCAACGGCGTTTTTCGACTAACTCTTGGTGCATCATGGCGATTTGCCCAGCGGGACCGCCGAAACTGATAAAGCCTAGTTTTAACCAGAATAAAAATGCTTGCCAAAAGCTGATGGGATTGAGGGGCTGTTGGTTGCTTAAATTGTCCGCTAGCAAAGCGGGTTTGTGCTGATTGGTCATAAGGCCTACATAATCCCAAAAATACAAAGCCTGGGATTTTAGCAATAAAAGCGTAGCGTCTCAGTTGAAAACCCGTTGATTCAAGCGGCTTGTTGATATTTTTGGGTCATAACAAATTGGCATAAGGTCTTGGGATCGATATCGACTTGACCATTATTGAATGCCAAACAGCCCCAATCTGAATCGACACGAGCTGAGGATAATTGACTTTGATCGACATAATCGCCAATTAAAGTTTTTAAATTTGCTCTAACTACTTCACCTGTTTCAAAGCTTAGCAAAAATAAGTAATCATCAAGATGTTGAATTTTTTCTAGTTTCATTTCATTTCTCCAAAGGCGCAATCGTGTGAAAATTTTGGCTGTCCCACATATCAATCAATTCTTGTTGATGTAATTGAGCCCATTCGCTCACCAGTTCTCGGCATTTTTTAGGTAACTTGCCATCGGATTTTCCAAAGCCATGACCGCCTGATGCTTGCCGTATTTAATGTGAAAATGACGAGGCGGATGCTCTCTGTCAATTAAATACATTCTGATGATGATTTCCGTAAAAACGACAAATGTCGGGCATTTGTTATCCTTACGATAGAGGTTATCAATTGTCAGAAATCCATTCTAGTTCTCATCTTAAAAATCAACAGCACCAAGCAAACCCACCTTTTATGCGATAATCCCCGCCCTTGTTTTATTGCAGATACCGGAGATTTTGCATGACCGCATTAATTGGCATCATCATGGGTTCCACTTCAGACTGGGAAACCATGCAACATGCTGCACAAACACTTGAACATCTTAATATTCCTCACGAAGTCGAGGTGGTTTCGGCGCATCGCACGCCTGATAAGCTGTTTCAATATGCGGAAAGCGCAGAAAGCAAAGGTTTGGAAGTGATTATCGCCGGTGCCGGTGGCGCAGCCCACTTACCAGGCATGACCGCCGCTAAAACAGCAGTGCCTGTGCTGGGCGTTCCGGTGCAATCCAAAGCCTTAAACGGTATGGACTCTTTATTATCTATCGTGCAAATGCCAGCTGGCATTCCAGTTGGTACTTTGGCGATTGGTAAAGCCGGTGCTATCAATGCTGCTTTACTAGCGGCGGCCATTATCAGCAATAAACACCCACAATATCGCCCTGCCCTCGAAGCTTATCGCCAGCAACAAACCGATAACGTCAATGCTAACCCAGATCCAAGACAGGTGCAGGCATGAAAATCGGTATTTTAGGTGGCGGCCAATTAGCGCGGATGATTGCTTTAGCGGGTTATCCGCTGGGTTTGAAGTTTATTGTTTTAGACCCTGATGCCAATGCCGGCGCGGCGGGTTTAAGTGAACATTTACACGGCGCTTATGACGATCCGGCTTTATTGGCTGAATTAGCGGAAAAAGCCGATGTGGTGACCTATGAATTTGAAAACGTTCCCGCTCATGTTGCTGAGTTTTTAACCAGTCACACCACAGTTTACCCACCCGCCAATGCTTTGGCGGTTGCTCAAGACCGTTTGCAGGAAAAAAACTTCTTCAAACAATTAAATATCGGCACCGCGCCATTTGCCGCGATTGATAGCTTGGACGATTTGCAACAAGCGATGCCCAGCATCGGTTATCCAGCGATTTTAAAAAGTCGCCGCATGGGTTACGACGGCAAAGGCCAAGTGGTGATTAAAGCTGAAAGCGAATTAGCGGCAGCTTGGCAAGCGATGAATGGCGCTGCTTCTATTATCGAAGGTTTTGTGCCATTCCAACGCGAAGTGTCAATTATTGCCGCTCGTCGTCCATCCGGTGACATCGTGTTTTATCCGCTCTCGGAAAACAGCCACCAAGGCGGCATCTTGCGGGTTGCCGAATGCAAAACCAGCGACCCGCTACAAGGCAAAGCCGAAGCCTATGTCCGCAGTTTATTGGAAGCTTTAAACTACGTTGGCGT
>JBJSYX010000225.1:0-6415 GCA_046090005.1 Methylomonas sp.
GACGCCTGATTTCTTGAAATGGGAGCCAGCTAACTTACCTTTAAATCCGGTTACGGTGGCTTTAGCAACCAAACCCGTCAATGGTCTAAGTAATTTTAAATACATCAACAATACCAGCGACCATAAGTTGGTGGATTATTTACTGTTGGGTTTAGTTTCAATTTTGATTCATACCACTGTGATTGATCATTTTGATCGTTTATCGTTGAGCGAAGAGATTATCAAACCCGAGGAACAACCTCCTAAGGTGATGATTTCGCTCAGCAGACCACAACCCAAACCGATTGTGCCGCCTAAAGTACAACCCAAACCACCGACACCTAAAGTCGTACCGCTAAAGCCGCAAAAGCCGAAGCCAGTGGAAAAAGTGGTTGAACAAGCCCCCACTCCCGCACCTGTGGTCGATTCAACACCTAGCCCAACCCCAGCACCACCTGCCCCAGCGCCGGTGGTCGAGGAAAAAATTACCGCCCCCGTGGCTGGTGCTGATTATTTACACAATCCAGCCCCTGAATATCCTGAAATTGCGATGGATAGGGGCTGGGAAGGCAAAGTGCTGATGAAGGTTCACGTCAAACCAGACGGCAAACCGGATGAAGTCACTGTAATCAAATCCAGCGGCCAAAAAGTGCTGGACGATGCGGCAGTTAAAACTGTCAACAAATGGTCTTTCGTTCCAGCGATGCGTGGCACTACGCCAATTGCTGGTTGGGTTACTGTTCCTATTACTTTTAATTTATCTTGAGGTTACAAATATGGCTGATATAGCAACTGGTTTAATCGTTGATGGCACATTGGATGTTTTGATTGCATCGTCTGTGGTGACTTGGGGCTTGATTTTGATTAAAGGCATCCAACATGCACGGATTTCCTATCACAATCGCCAATTTAACAAAGCCTTCTGGGGTGCCGCTAATATACAAGCAGCGGCTCAATTGGAAAATCTGCAAGGCCCAGCGGCACGGGTAGCTGGAATTGGTTTTGATACCTTAATTGAAACCGATAGCGGCGCTACAACCCATGATTTGGAACACACTTGGGATAAACAAGAGCTGTTAGACCGCCGTTTACGTCAACAATCGCAAAAAGAACGCGGTTCGTTGGAAAGTGGTTTGGCGGTATTGGCGACCATCGGCAGTATTTCACCGTTCGTGGGATTATTCGGTACGGTTTGGGGGATTATGGGTGCTTTGACTAGCATCAGCAAATCCGGCTCAGCCAGCCTTGAAGTAGTTGCAGGTCCTATCGGTGAAGCCTTAATCGCGACAGCGGTGGGTATTGCGGTTGCGGTGCCAGCGGTGGTTGGTTACAACTTTTTCATCCGTCGCAATAAAGTGCAATTGGCCTTTTTGGACGATTTCGCTATCGACTTCGTCCATTTGGCATTAAAGCACTCTTTTACTATCGAACGTCCTGCTAAAGCAAATAACGCTCGTGCTAACGAATACAAATCTAGCAATAGCTCAGCGAGATCGGCTGGCTTAAACATCGCGCAGGAGGCGCACGCTTAATGGCTTTTAAAACTCAAGATGACGGCGATGATGTGATGGGTGAAATCAATGTCACGCCTTTAGTTGACGTGATGTTGGTGTTATTGGTGGTTTTCATCGTCACCGCGCCTTTGCTGACTCAAGCGGTGCATGTCAATTTACCTAAAACGGCTGAAACTGCGCCACCAGAAGAAAAAGCGGCGGTGTATCTAAGCGTCGATGCCCAAGGCAAAATCTTTATCGACAAACAGGAATATGCCTTGGACGTGGTGGAAAACGAGTTGAAGAACCGCAAAGCCGCTGACCCTGAATTGGCATTAAACCTGAACGCCGATGATGCTGTGCAATATGGCATTGTCGCTAAAGTGATGTCATCGATTGAACGAGCCGGCGTGACCAAACTGGCAGTACTTACTGCACCGCAATAATCCCAGCTTGTTCTACAAATAAAGCGCATCTATCTCGATAGATGCGCTTCGCTGTCGCCCAACACATCCTATTCTTCAATCATTTTCGATATTAAATAGAGTCCACCATGTCACCAACTCCTATTCAAAAACACTTGCTACCATTGGTTGCAGCGTTGAGCTTCATCAGCTCAGCTCAGGCCGCTGAAGTCACCTCAACTATTCCCGGGGTTGCCGATGTCGGCACACCGATTGAATTTATTAAAGACGGCTTTGATGGGACCGAAGGCCCAATTACATTGCCTGATGGCAGCGCTTTGTTTACCGAAACCAAAGCCAATCGAATTACCAAAATTGCCCCTGACAATAGCATCTCGACCTTCCTGGAAAACACCAATGGCGCTAATGGCCTAGCCTTTGCGGCAAACGGTGATTTATACGCGGTGCAAGTATTGAACCCCAAAATTGGGGTGATTTATCCAAAAGGCAAAGAAAAAGTCTTAGCCGATAATTTTCAGGGCGCACCGTTCCAACGCCCAAATGATCTAGTTTTAGCGAAAAATGGCGGCATTTATTTCACCGACATTGGTACTCGCCCTAGCCCAGAAAATCCTAATCCACCCGCTTCTAAACCCGGTGTGTTTTACATCACACCTGCTGGCGAGTTAAGGCAAATCGCCAATAACATTGAGCGCCCTAACGGTATCCAACTGAGCCAAGACGAGAAAACATTATTTGTTGCCAATACAGCTGGCGAATATGTGTTGGCTTATGAGATCGCCGCCGATGGTTCAATCAGCAATCAACGCAACTTTGCAAAATTAAAAGGCTGGAGCCAAGCCGACAATGTCTGGTCAAGTGGCGCCGATGGTTTGGCGATTGATGCCGAAGGACGTTTATATGTGGCCTCTAATGCGGGTGTTGAAGTATTTGATGCTAAAGGTGAAGCTTTGGGCATTATCTCCTTGCCACATAAACCGCAGAATCTAGCTTTCGCTGGTAAAGACAAGAAAACCTTATACGTCGTTGGTCGCGGCGCTGCTTACAAAATTGCTTTGAAAACCGCTGGTTTTGGCGGTAGAGCTAAATAAAACATAATCGGAGAGTGTCATGCCAAAACAAACTGCTCAAGACTTCCATCCAGAAGCACTAAAACTATTTGATCAATACGTTCATGGCGATATTTCCCGTCGTGATTTTTTATCATCGGTGCCGAAATACGCTTTACTCGGTTTAAGTGCTGAAGCTTTGCTAGAAGCCTTAAATCCACGCTTTGCCGAGGCTCAACAAATTGCCGGCAATGACCCACGCATCAAAGCCAGTTACGTTGAATTTGCTTCACCGAAAGGCAACGGTAAAGTACGGGGCTATTTAGTCCAACCCGCTAATTTCAAAGGCAAATTGCCGACAGTATTAGTGATTCATGAAAATCGCGGTCTTAATCCACATATTGAAGATATTGCCCGTCGTTTAGCCTTAGATAATTTCATCGCTTTTGCTCCCGATGCGCTGTTTACGCTGGGCGGCTACCCCGGTGATGAAGACAAAGCCCGGGAATTATTCCAAAAACTGGACAAACCCAAAACCCAAGCCGATTTCCTTGAAGCGGCAAAATATTTAAAAAAACTGCCACAAGGCAACGGCAACGTCGGTGCGGTTGGTTTCTGCTACGGCGGCGGTATCGTTAATTATTTAGCTACTCAACTACCTGATTTAGCGGCTGGCGTGCCATTCTACGGCGCTCAACCTTCTGCCGAAGATGCCGCAAAAATCAAAGCACCGTTGTTGATTCACTATGCGGGGATTGATGAACGAATCAATGCCGGCTGGCCAGCTTATGAAGCGGCTTTAAAACAAGCTGGGGTCAACTACGAAGCGCATACCTATCCCAACGTTCAACACGGTTTTAACAACGACACCACACCACGCTACGACGCAGGCACAGCAAAACTGGCGTGGGATAGAACCGTTAGCTTTTTTAACGTCTATTTGCGTGATAACTAAGTTAGGAGAAAGACGATGAAAGTCACTGTGCATATTTGGGACTGGCCTTTACGGGTATTTCATTGGTTGCTAGTGGTTGCAGTAGTCGGTGCTTACGCCACCGGCAAACTGGGCGGCAATCTGACTGACTGGCATGGTCGCTTGGGTAGCTTGGTTTTAGGTTTATTGGTGTTCAGGCTGATTTGGGGCTTTATTGGCACCACACATGCCCGCTTTAGCAGCTTCTTTCCAACCGTTTCCCGTCTGCGTGCGTATCTTAAAGGCGAATGGCAAGGCCCCGGACACAATCCAATCGGTGCTTTCGCTGTATTTGCCTTATTAACGGCATTGATTGTGCTGGTCGCTACCGGCCTATTTGCCAACGATGACATTGCTTTTGAAGGGCCGTTGTTCAGTTTGATTGATAAAGACCTCAGCGACAAATTAAGCGGCTGGCACGCCTTGGTAATCAACCTGTTATTAGGGCTAGTAGCGCTGCATGTTGCGGCGATTGTGTTTTACCAACGCGTGAAAAAAACCAATCTGGTTTTGCCTATGTTGACCGGTAAAAAACAATTACCACGCGATTTGCAATCTGCGGCGATTAGTCGTGTCGGTGTGTTACGAATTGCTTTGACTGTGTTGATTGCTATCTCGGTGGTTTGGGGGGTGTGGCGCGGTGATTTTGCTAATTATTTAAGCCCACAAGCCAGCTATCAAGTTGATAACACACATAAAACCTAGATTTTCTACAACCATAAGGAGTTATTTCTATGAACAAAAAACTAGCGACTATTTTGACCTTAGGCGCATTAAGTAGTGCAGCTTTAGCGGGACCGATTGAAGAACAAATCCGTTTTCGCCAATCGGCTTATTCTTATTTGAGCTGGAACACAGCCAAAATCAAAGCGCAAGCCGCTGACCATCCTGAAACCTTTAATAAAGACCAAGTGATTGCTGCAGCGAACGCGATTGCTGCTGTTGCTAATTCTGGTGTGATTGATTTATACGGCGCAGGCACTGAAGTGGGGACAGGCTGGAAACCTACCCGTTTAAAACCAGAATTTTTTGAAAAACAGGATGAAGTCAAAGAGATTGACGCCACCTTTATCAAAGAAGCCAATGAGTTACAAAAAGTCGCTGCAACGGGTGATGTTGCTGCGATTAAATCGCAATTCGGCAAAGTCGGCGCAACCTGTAAATCCTGCCATGATTTAATTCGAGTTCGTGAATGATAAAAAATTGATTAAACTCTCTTGTATATCTGACAGTTATCATTTGTAGGTGTACAAATTCAATCCCAAACTGACAGGTACTGTTTTTTCGATTACGGTATCTGTCAGATTAGATTTGGTTTAGATGTTTCTAGGTCAAAACCGTTTTTCATGTGATTTGGCGACCCAGTTAGATGGCTATCAGGCTATTTACGAACCAATTTCATCATGAAAAAATATAAACCATGACAATCATTTCCCTAGACCTACTCTGTATCGGCCACGCTAGTTACGACCAAGTATTTAGTATTCCTTATCATCCAAACAGTGATGAAAAAATGTTAGCTGATAGCTTACTCAGTTGCGGTGGCGGACCAGCCGCCAATGCGGCAGTGACAGCAGCAAAACTGGGTTTTAAAGCAGGATTTTGTGGTTATTTAGGCCATGATAGCTACGGTAATAGCCATTTATGCGAACTTGAAGCACATGGCATTAACACACAGTTAATCAATCGCGGCAACTCACCAACCCCGCTATCAGTAGTACTGGTCAAACCTAACGGCGACCGAGCGTTAATCAATTACAAAGGCAACACTCAAGCCTTAACAGCCGATAGTGTCGATTTTTCGTTAGTCAAAACCAAAACCTTATTGTTCGATGGCCATGAAGCCAAACTGTCGCTGAGCGCCCTGCAACAACCTCATCTGAAATCCGTACCTAGCGTGTTAGATGCCGGCTCTCTACATGACGGCACGTTGAGCTTGATCAGCCAAGTTGATTATTTAGTCTGTTCAGAAAAATTCGCCATTCAATACGCTGACAATCCACAAACAGCATTAAGGCAATTAGCGGCGATTGCGCCTTGGGTAGTCATTACTTTGGGTGAATATGGCCTGATTTGGCAACACGGCCAGGAAATCGGACAACTCAATGCGCCTAGCATTCAGGCCGTCGATACCACCGGTGCGGGTGATGCCTTTCACGGTGCTTTTGCCGCTGGATTGAGCACCCATATGGCTTGGCAGGATTTGCTGTATTACGCCAGTGCAGCTGGAGCGTTTTGTTGCACACAACTCGGCGCCAGAACCAGTCTGCCCAGCCGTGAACAGCATCAACAATTGCTCAACAGCTGGCATCAAACAATCACTTAACGCTCAAAATACGCCAACATAAAATCAACAAAAGCGGTTAATTTGGCTGGGTAATAACGGCGTTGTAAGTAAGTGGCGTAAATTGCCAAGGCTGGGCGATGATAATCCCGCAATATTTCAACTAATTCACCGCTTTGCAGATACGGTGCTACCGATAATTTCGGCGCTCG
>JBJSYX010000226.1:0-2963 GCA_046090005.1 Methylomonas sp.
CAAACAAATGGATGCCGCACTGGTAATGCACGCTGCCGGTGTCGCAAGCTTCAGCCCACCTCTTGCTGTATAGGTCCGGGTTGTATGGCGCAATGGCTCCACAACGCTATGGAGAAGTCTTGATTCGTTTCAATACGATAAAAAAACACAAACATAGTCGCTTCTTTTGTTCTCGAAAAACTTTTGTAGACAAAGTTTGGGTTAAACTTAAGCGATCCACTGGGTGGTGATTTCTGATGCATCTCAACATATGCCTTGCTCAGTAATTTAGGCGAAATCCCTGTTGCTTCTGAAATAATATTTGTCCTCGCCCCAAGAGAAAGAAGTTCAATCGCGAGGGCATAATTCTTAATGGTACTCAGAGTCATAAACACCATCCATGTCTATTCCGCCAATGACGTTTAAAAATGCGTCAATCTCATCAACACTTAAAGCCGCTAATTTAGAAGCGAATTCAGGGGTGAATCTAGGTTCAAAGCAAATAATTCCTGAGCAGGAGACACGCCGAACTTGATCGATATCCATGCTGGCTAAAGATTCAATCAACCCAGAACTCAGTCCAAATATAATATGAGCCGCCGACGGATCTCTTCGAGCCAATTCTCTGGCCTTAATAAGAAGCTCGAAAGTAATATCCGAAATATCGCCGAATGTCCTAGTGTGTCTAGCAGCTATTCTGTCTATATATTCCGAGGACTTTGAGAACGCCTCTTGATAGGTCAAATGAATCTCATCTGATAAATTTATAAAATCCATTCTTCTGGTAACAGTTTCGTGTCCAAATTCTAATATCAATGGAAAAATAAAATCTTGAAAGAAGATTGAGGAAACTTTTGATATGGAATCAAAATCGATTAAAATTAATTTGTCAGAACTTAAAAGATGCTCGGTAACGATTCTGGATAAAGTTGCTCCTTCTGAATTAAGAACGGTTCGTTTAAAATATTTTCGTAACAAGATCACAAAGCCTCCGAATGAAATACATATTTTGAGAAAATATCGTTGGCGTTCTTCTTGTTACAGTTTAAATTTGGCATTTTCCATTTTTGCCGACCCGTGGAATCCGTTGCTGAATCACACAAGGGACAAAATTTATAGATTTCTGGATAATCAGTAATCGATACGTAAATTGAATTGCATTTTGCGCAGTTGGTTCCACAAATGTATGACATGGCGATTTGTTGACCTATGTGCCATGCCCGATTAATGCTAAGGATTTTTGGCTTGTTTTCAACGATCTGTTCATATAGCGCATAAGATGAAAGAAATATTTCACCTTTAGTAGCGTGCAAGGATGGGTCGTTGTTTGGAGATTTGTGACTTTGTCGATCCTCTATATGCGCTTTCGGATTCTTCGTCTTGGAAATTGTCTGAAAAACATTGAAATAAATTGAAGCGTGAAGACAGTTCTGCGGAGATTTAACGATCCAATCTGGATCATAGGGCAACTGGCCAGCTTTGGCGCTCTGGCCATGAATTTCCTTATGAAATTGAAGCGCAGATGCTTTGGATATTTGGCATACCGCACGGACTATTGAAGGTCGACCACCTTTTTCAATAATGCCTTTGGCAAGATCAAGCTTTCGTTTGAGCCCTAAAATATCAGTCTCTTTTGGCGTTAGGCGCAAGTGAGATTCAGCTAACACAATGCCTCCTTAAGCCTGAGCAGATAATGGGATGGGTTTTAATGCCGCGACAATGCTGGATGTAATTCCAGTTGTTGTATGCGTCACAGGAATTCTAAAAATCGCACGCCCACATTCGGCGAGTTCATTTATTTCATCAAGTGACAAGCCGGATATTTGTTCGACTTCGGCGTCATTCAAATTAAACTTCCATATCGCCTCCATAGGGTTGTGTCTTGCACACTCTCTTGCGAGCATCAAAAACTGAAAGTTAATCGCTTTCAAATCATTATCTAAAAGACTCATAATCAAAAGTCATCTCCGTATAAGTTTTGTACCAATTTTGGCTGAGGCATCGTTATTTCCATAGGTCGAAAGATGCCCAAAATCGTCATCAACCCGCGCAAGCCTTTTAAATCAAGGCGTCCAACAACGTTCAACCTCATGCTACATAGAAAAAAAATAATGCAAGCCCGTTAGAGAAAGGCTGCGCCTGCGAAGGGTAGCCATCAAATGCGTCCTATCAATAATCTGCAGACAAGGACGACCGACAGCAAAAAAAAGGGGCTTAGAAATGAAAGAGGCTGAAAAACAGCGTCTTTCGACCCGATGAAAAACCTCAGTCCGTCATAAGATTTTTTGAGTGTTGATTCAAGAGTGCTTCGATCCGGCACTGGTTAAACGCTAAAAATTACGATTTCAGGAGCTGAAGAATATGAGGAACTTTTATGGTGTTCATGCGTTTTTGATAACGAGTTTATTGATTGTCTTTGCATTGGATGGAGCCAAAGCCAGTTTCATGGTTTTTGTACTAGCCGTTCTTGAAATCAGCCTCTCAGTTGACAATGCCGTTGTTAACGCTGGCGTTCTAAAGAACATGGATGAAATTTGGCAAAAACGGTTTTTGACATGGGGAATGTTAATTGCCGTCTTTGGAATGCGGCTGATATTTCCTGTGCTGGTTGTGGCGCTTGCGACTGGCATGAATACGAATGAGGTCGTCTTGCTGGCACTAAATTCACCCGATCAATATGCCATTCATTTACATGAAGCTCATCCAATGATCGCATCATTAGGTGGGATGTTCCTGATGATGGTCGGGTTATCGTTCCTGCTTGATGATTCTCGCGATGTATGTTGGGTTGGATTAATTGAAAAACGGCTTCAATCGATCGGCAAAATTGACGAAGTGAACACTACGATTTCGCTAGGGGCTTTGTTGGGTATTGCAGCAATAGTACCTGGCGAAATGAGGATGTCAGTGCTGATTGGTGGAATCTGGGGGATATTCCTTTTTGGATTTGTCAGCAGTCTGGATAGCTTGTTTGCAGTATCGGA
>JBJSYX010000227.1:0-4811 GCA_046090005.1 Methylomonas sp.
ATTTGTGGCAAAGCGCGGCGACCGAGATTTAACAAGCCGTAAACCACTAAGCCCAACACCAGCAAACCAACAAAACCGCCACCCAGGATAATCAGCGTCATTTTTAAATCACTGGTATAGCGCCAAATTAACCACGCCACCAAACCTAGCGCCAAACCGTAAATTAACCAAGCACTATTCGGGGTTGGTTCCAGTTCGCGGCGCAAAACTCGTAACGGTGACACTTTTTGTAGCCGCAATAAAGGCGGCAGCGCAAAGCCTAATAAAATGGCAAAACCGGTGATAAAGCCCATCGCCAAGGCCAAACCGCTGGCGCTGGCTAATTGTTCCGGTAACAAAGGTTTGAGAATCACCATTAACCCTAGCTGTGACAGCCAGCCTAAACCACAGCCTAAGCCACAAGTGACCAACCCCAGTAATAAAAATTGCACACTGTATAAACGCAGAATCTCGGCTTGTTGGCACCCCAAACAACGCAGTAGGGCGGTGGCATTGAAATGTCGCTCGCTATAGCGGCGGGTAGACATGGCGATAGCAACACCAGCAATTAGAATCACCACAATGCTGGATAAACCCAAATAACGTTCGGCCCGACTTAAAGCCGAACCCAATTCGGGACGGTCTTGATGAATATCCAAAATTCGTTGTGAGGGATTCAGTTGTGGTTTCAGCCAGTCTTTAAAGCTTGTCAAAGCCTGTTCGTCACCGCTGAATTGAAAACCATAATGTACGCGACTGCCGGGCTGAATTACCGCTGTCGCGGCTAAATCGGCTTGGTTAATCATCACCCGTGGCGAAAAATTGTAGAAATCACCGCGTTTGTCGGGTTCAAAACGAATCACTTGGCTGATTTTTAGGGCTTTTTCACCAACGGTCAGCGAGTCGCCGAGTTTCAGGTTTAAAGCTGTTAAAACTCGATTATCAACCCAAGCTTGTCCAGTGCTTGGCCCATGATTGATGCTGGTTTGCGTGTCGTAATCATCGCCGCTGATTTTTTATTGGCCGCGTAATGGATAGCTGTCGCTAATCGCTTTGACTGAGGCCAATAACATGGCTTGGTTTTCTAACAAAACGCTGGGAAATTCGCTGGTTTGTGATTGCTTTAAACCCAGCTCCCTCGCTGTTTCCAGCCAAGTTGCGTCTACTAAACTGGGGCTGGAAACAGCTAAATCAGCCGCTAAAAACTCTGCAGCTTGACTGTTGAAAGTATTTTGTAAGCGGTCGGCGAATAAGCTGATGGTCGTCGAGCTAGTGACGGCAATTAATAAAGCGAACACCAACAAACTGAGTTCACCAGAACGCCAATCGCGCCACAGCATTTTTAAAGCCAGATTGAACAATCTCATAGTAAATGTCCCGCTTCCAAAGCAATAGTGCGTTGGCAACGTGCGGCAAGATGCGCATCGTGAGTGACTAAAATCAAGGTGGTATGTTGTTCATGATTGAGCTCGAACAATAAATCAATAATGCTGGCGCCAGTTTTGCTGTCCAAATTACCGGTTGGTTCGTCGGCAAACAAAATCACCGGACGAGTGACGAAAGCCCGCGCCAAGGCGACTCGTTGTTGCTCACCGCCGGATAATTGCTTTGGGGTGTGATGCAAACGATGGCCTAAACCTACTCTTTGCAAGAGGTTTTTAGCGGCCTTTTCGGCTTGACGATCACCGGCTAATTCCAGCGGCAGCATCACATTTTCTAAGGCGGTTAAGCTGGGCAGTAATTGGAAGGATTGAAACACAAAGCCGATGGTTTGGTTGCGTAAAGCGGCGCGACCATCTTCATTCAGCTGAGTCAGATCAAGGTCATTGATTAACACTTTGCCGCTAGTCGGCAGATCTAATCCCGCCAATAAGCCGAGCAAGGTCGATTTGCCAGAACCCGACTCGCCAATAATGGCGATAGTTTCACCGCGCTTGATGCTTAAATCCACTGATGACAAGATATGTAAAGTGCCTTCTGAGGTTTGAACTGCTTTGCCCAGTTGTTGAGCGGCAATAATCGGTTGGCTGTTGAGGGTTTCTGGAGTGTTAAGCATGTTAAAAATTTTCCTTGTCGTGATGATGACTTTATTACCGTGGACGGTGTCCGCGAAAACCATAGTGGTGTTGGGTGACAGCATTAGTGCTGGATTCGGTATAGAAGTTCAGCAAGGCTGGGTGGCCTTGTTGCAAAACCGCTTGGCGGCACAGCATAGCCGGTATGTTATCAGCAATGAAAGCATCAGCGGCGATACCTCAGCGGGTGGTTTGGCTAGGATTGATGATGCCTTGCATCGTCATAAACCGCAAATTGTCTTGATTGAACTGGGAGCTAATGATGGCTTGCGCGGTTTATCACCGCAGGCGATGAAAGCTAATTTGACCGAAATGGTGAAACGGGTGGAAAAAGCCGGTGCCAAAGTGTTATTGCTGGCGATGAAAATTCCACCCAACTATGGCAAACGCTATATCGAAATGTTCTACAACATTTACCCGCAACTCGCCGCTGAGTTAAAAGTGCCTTATGTGCCGTTTATTTTGGAGGATGTCGCTTTGAAACCGGAATTGATGCAGGCTGATGGTTTACATCCGAATGCATTAGCCCAGCCTATCGTGGCCGAGAAAATTTGGGGTTATTTAGTGCCGATGTTGAAATGAATAGCCTTAAATCCCGCTTGTAGTTTGAGCCAGAAGCCCAAAACTGTGTATGATTAAATTTCTTATAACTGTCTGGAGAATCGAATGCATAACGTCACGTTGATTAAAGGCGATGGTATTGGCCCTTCAATTATGGATGCCGCTGTTGCGGTAATTGATGCATCTGGGGCAAAAATTAATTGGTTGGAAGCCGAAGCCGGTTTAGCGGCTTATGAAAAAACGGGCACACCATTACCCGAAGCAACGCTGGAATCCATCGAAAAAACCCGTGTTGCATTTAAAGGGCCATTAACCACTATGGTCGGCGAGGGCTTTAGAAGTATCAACGTCGAATTGCGTAAACGTTACGATTTGTACGCTAATGTTCGTCCCGCTAAAAACTGGAACGGTGTTAAAACCCGTTATGACAATGTTGATATTGTCATTGTGCGTGAAAACACCGAAGGCTTGTATGTGGGTTTAGAACATTATTTAACCCCTGAAAAAGACATCGCTGAAAGTTTAGCGGTGGTCACTCGCAAGGCTTCTGAGCGGATTGTTGAATATGCCTTTCAATATGCGCGTGATAACAATCGCAAAAAGGTAACGGTTTGCCACAAAGCCAATATTCTTAAATTCACTCAAGGTTTGTTTTTAAAAACAGCTCGTGAAGTGGCGGCTAAATATCCAGAGATTGAATTTGATGAAAAAATCGTCGATGCGGCTTGTATGCACATGGTAATGAAGCCAGAGCAATTTGATGTGGTTGTAACCACTAATATGTTCGGTGATATTTTGTCTGATTTAACCGCTGGCTTAGTCGGTGGCTTGGGTTTGATTCCTGGTGCCAATATCGGTGCTGATGCTGCACTATTTGAAGCTGTTCACGGCAGTGCGCCGGATATTGCCGGCAAAAACATTGCCAACCCAATCGCAGTCATGATGGCCGGTGTGATGATGTTAAATCACCTAGGCGAACATGAGGCGGCGAATCGGATGCAAACCGCGATTGAAAAAGTGGTCACAGAAGGCAAATTCGTCACGCCTGACTTGAATCCTGAGAGCACAACTGGCACCAGTGAAATGGCCGAGGCGATTATTGCGGCCATGGTTTAACTATCGTTATTTCTCTAAGACATAAAACGACGGTTAACGGTTAAGCGGTTAATCGTCATTTTTTGCTTGCGAGTAGGGCACAGCGCCAGAATCGCAGCGCTTCTGAACGAAAGGGTTTGAATCATTTGCTTTGGGCTTGGTTAGACTAACCAAACAAGAATTCAGTTGGGTCAATACCATGAACAGCAACGTGAAGCTCTGAATTAATCGCAGATTCGATCTGTAAACTATCCTCCAATTACTCATCGCCATCGCCATCGCCAATACACCGTCTATGCTAGGCCGATTACTCAAATTGGCTGAGGGTGATGGGTAATCAAAAAGATTTATTTTTATTTTACATAATTTAACAATATATTTTATTGTCTTTACAGTATTTAACATTATAAGTATTTAAAAATTATTTTTAAATACTTATAATCTGTACTATGCGCTTGATTATTATCGGAAAACATTTATGAATGCGGGTATCTACAAACTGATTTTTTCTAAAAGACTCAACGCCTTAGTTGTGGTTGGTGAAATTTGTAGTTCTCAAGGAAAAGCCCCTGGCACCACTCGTGCTACCAAACGTTCAGGACGTGGATTAGTCCAGTTGGTTAGAATTTTGGGTATGTTCAGCAGTGGTGCCTTGTTGGTATCCAGTGCTTGGGCCACCCCCGCAATGGATGCCTTACCAACTGGCGGTCAAGTTGCACAAGGCTCGGTCAGCATTAGTCAAACTGGCGCACAAATGGACATCAATCAAGCCAGCCAGCGTGCGGTGATCAACTGGCAAAGCTTTGATGTCGGTTCCAACGCCAAAGTCCATATTATTCAGCCCGATCAAGCAGCGGTATTGTTAAATCGAGTTGTCACTAATAAACCTAGCGAAATTTACGGCAAAATCGAAGCCAACGGCCAAGTGATTTTAGTCAATAATAATGCCATCGGTTTTGAGGTATTCGCCAGAGGTTTCGACAAAGCCTTTATTCGTTGTAAATTTTGCACCACTCACATCGGTTGATTTTGCCAATTCACCGGTTTCAGCATCACGGCCAATAATAATATCACCGCCTTTATTAACAGCATTAGTGCTAT
>JBJSYX010000228.1:0-3765 GCA_046090005.1 Methylomonas sp.
AATTTGTTCAGTTTCTGATACAGAGATTATTATTGTCAAGCGTAATGAACAAAAGCTCTGGACTTGTAATATGGCGCGTAAAGACGCAGGGGAAGCATGGTTTCAGCTTCTCGATTTACAGGAATCAAAAAAATCAAAAGCTGATAGTTATGATGAAATAAAATAAATTAAAATAATTGACAAAATTAAAAACTTGACTTATGATAACAAAGTTGCACTAATTAAGGATTAAAACACACTATGTTTGATATAAATAAATACTTAAAACTATTGAAACAACACCCGCCTCGTCTTATCCGTAACAAAAAAGAGTTAGAAAACACGGAAAAAGTCGTTAGTTCTTTATTAGATAAACTTCAATTAGATAAAATTCAATTGACAATAGAAGAAAGGGAATATCTAAGTGTTTTGGCAGTTTTAATTTACGAGTATGAAGAAAAAAACCAAGAGCTAATACCTGATATTTATGGACTTGAATTGTTGAAAGTTTTATTGGAGGAAAAAAATTTACAAAAGCAAGATTTATTATCTATTTTTGAAAACCAGTGTACTTTAGATAATATTTTTAATGGGAAAGAAGAGTTAACGCCTTATTTTCACAAATTAGCTGATTTGTTTAACATCTCTCCCGCTTTGTTTTTTCCTAAATAAATTAAAGGTTGATGGCCGAGCAGTTAAGGCAACGAACTCATAATTCGTCTTAAGCAGGTTCGATTCCTGCTCAACCTATTAGAATAGAGAAAATACTATCTTTTAAAAAGACATGGCTAATTTTTTCATACCCGTAGCGATAGGAATCGGAGCTAACCTATTACTATCTTTATTTGCACCTAAACCTCCTACCCAACAAAAAGGAAAAATTGAGGATACCGGTGTTCCCGATGCTGAATACGGCAAAAACTTGTCCTATCCCTTTGGAAAGGTAAGAAAAGAAGGATTAACTATGATGTGGGGAGTTCCTCTCAAAGAAGTAAAAAACACAGAAACACAAGGGGGAAAAGGTAGTAGTGGCGGGCAAACTACCGAAGTTTACACTTATTTTTTGACAGCTGCTTATCCAATTGCTAAAAAAATTGGCTCTGTTAGACGGGTTTGGATGAATAGTATCCTTGTTTATAATTCGGAAACAAATGACGAAAAAAGCCTAAAGTTTATTGAATATACAACTATTTATACTGGCAATCAAACTACGTCATCATCAGTAATCCAAGCAAAAGAATCCAATCCAATACCTGCTTTTACTGGAATGTCTTTTTTAGTTTTTAATAATTATCCGATTGCCAATTATGACGGCATTGGATTTCCTGCTATTGATATTGAAGTAATTGGAGAAAGTGGAGAAAATCCAAAAATAAAAAATATTCTAAAAACTATTTGTAAATTAGCTGGTAGAACAGACGATCAAATTGACGTGACTGACATTCCTGATGATTATCAAATCCAAGGGTTTGATTTATCGTATGATGGGACATCTTTTGCTGATCAGTTACAAGAACTTATGCGAGCTTTTTTTATTGTAGTAAGGGAGCCAAAAGATAAAATCATTTTCAAACGACAAGAACAATCGTCTGATCCTGTTTTTATCTCTAAAAGTTCTTTTGGATCTAAAAAATTTGGAGAAAATCCTATTGACCTTAATGAAAAAAAACTAACTCATTTTAGGGAAACTCCCAGTGCCGTTACAGTATCTGGATTGAATGCTTTAAAAAATTATGAGATTATTACTGCAGTAGCCAAAGACCCGTCAGATATTCATGTAAACGAGCTTAGTTTTCAAACTAAGCTAATAGATATAGATGTGTTTTTTATGGATATTGCTTCAAGAATTCTTTTTCTAGGAAAAACGCAATCAAAAACTTTTTCAAAAATGTTTTTATTACCAGCGTGGGAAAATTTAAAAGTTGGGGATATAATCTTTACTGATGACAATAACAATTATCATCAAGAATTGTTACAAATCACAAAAAAAGTAAGAGGAGTAAATTATTTAATTGAAATTGAAGCTACCCGATTCCAAGGAGTAGGATATTTACCAAATATTGATATAGACATCGATTTTCCACCAGACGACAACAATCCTCGTCCTTACGGACGCGCCAATGCTATTCCTATTGAATGCCCAATAATTGACAGCCGAGACACAGACATAGGAATTTATATAGCAATTGAAGGTAACTCTAGTTTTACTAAAGGAGCATTATTTTATTCCGATGATAATGGCTCAAGCTATAATTTTGCTGTTGGCAATGTGTCCAACAGCGTAACTGGTACTGTATTAAGCTTCTCACCAAATTTTAACAACGCATCTCCTAGTTTTATTGATAAATTAAATTGGATACGAGTAAGTATGAATTCAGGGCAATTAGAGCCAGTTACCCTTGAAACATTTTTATCAGGCAAACAATTAGGCTGGTTTTCTACTGGAGAAATCATAGCTTTTAAAAATGTTACTATTGTGTCTAACAATCCTTTAACATTTGATATTTCATATACAATTCGTGGGGCTAAAGGAACCGAACCAGCCATTTCTAAACATATTGTAGGAGAAAAATTTGTGCTACTAACTAATTATTTAGTTCGATTGCCTTTAAACCTTTCTGATATTAATCGAGAATATTTATTAAAAGTAGTTCCTAATGGACTACTCGAAACTGATATAGAAGAGGAAGTTTCTCACACAATCACCTTAGAGGGATTAAAGCCTTTTTCTTGTGCTGTAACAAGGGAAAAAGATAACAACGATTTAACTATTATTTGGTATCGACGGACGCGGTTAAACGGTCGCTGGATTGACTATATTGATATTGCTTACGCAGCAGGGGAACTAGACAGCTATGTGGTTAGAATTTACAACGGAACCACGGTAAAACGGGAATGGTCGGTAGCGTCAGTCCGAAACGTAATTTACACAGAGGCACAACAAATAGCCGATTGGGGGTCAGTTCAATCGGCTTACACGGTACGGGTTTTTCAAAACTCAAGCTATCCAGTACCTTTTAAAGAGTCACTGCCAACGATTGTTTAAAGTTTCAATCCCTATAATAAAGCTTAAGCTTAATTGCTTCAAATTGCAAGAATAGAGAGAAAAATCGTGCCACTTTAGACACTGGCACTATGTGAACAGATGTACTAAGTATATTTACTCGTTATCATCGTGGATAGATTGTAAATAAGGTGATCTACAATCAAAATCCTTACCCTGTATAGGTTTTAGACTTTGTAGATGCCGTTGACGATTTATAGAGGGAAAATAAAAGAGAAGAAATAATAAACGAACTGGACAATAAAAGAGGTGAGAAAAAATAATATCGGGGGATAGGCTTAACAATATAGACAAAGCCTGAAACCTATACATATCAAAGCTTTTCATTGTAAATACCTCTATCTACAATTTATTCACAATAATAACTTAGTCCTTTTGTACTATTATTTTTGTAAGTTTTTTGTAAGTTTTTTTTTGAAAATGCTTGACAATTCTAGTGATTTACTATAAGATTGTATTAATCGAATTTTAGGGGAGAAATGCTTATTACCCATATCTCGGCAGATTATACTCAAAAAGTCAACCTCGGCAATTTTGAATCCGTAACCGTGAGTATAAATATTCACGGAAAACCAGAAGAGGACGAAGACCCTGACGCTTGCTACGAATTTCTTATAGATCAAGCGAAGCAAGTGGTTATGACGAAACTTCGAGAAGTAGCTGAGGCTCACAATGTCAATTGTCCCAGTGTTACTAAGTATTTTGCTGGGAAAGAAATAGAT
>JBJSYX010000229.1:0-7114 GCA_046090005.1 Methylomonas sp.
CAAGGAAGAGCTACATACAGTATGCAGTTTGAAAAATATAATGAAGCTCCTGCAAATATTGCGGATGCTGTTTTTAAAAAAGTATCTTAATTCTTTATAAATATTAGGTATTGACTCATGGCAAAAGAAAAATTTGAAAGAAAAAAACCACACGTTAACGTAGGTACAATTGGTCACGTTGATCATGGCAAAACTACATTAACTGCGGCATTAACAAAAGTTATGGCTGAATTGCAAGGTGGTGAAGTTAAAGCTTTTGACCAAATTGATAACGCACCAGAAGAAAGAGCGCGTGGTATTACAATTTCAACTTCGCATGTTGAATATGAGTCGCCGAATCGCCACTATGCTCACGTTGACTGCCCAGGTCATGCTGACTATGTGAAAAACATGATTACTGGTGCTGCTCAGATGGATGGTGCTATCTTGGTTTGTTCAGCAGCTGATGGCCCAATGCCTCAAACTCGCGAGCATATCTTGTTGTCAAGACAGGTTGGTGTTCCATACATCGTCGTATTCTTGAATAAAGCAGATATGGTTGATGATGCTGAATTGATCGAATTGGTTGAAATGGAAATTCGTGAATTGTTGAATCAATACGAATTCCCAGGTGACGATACACCGATTGTTGTTGGTTCGGCCTTAAAAGCATTAGAAGGCGAGCAAAGCGAGATTGGTGTTCAATCAGTTGTAAAATTAGTTGAAGCTTTAGATAGCTATATTCCAGAGCCAGAAAGAGCAATCGACGGTAAATTCTTGATGCCGATCGAAGACGTATTCTCGATTTCAGGTCGTGGTACTGTTGTAACCGGTCGTGTAGAGCGTGGTATTGTAAAAGTTGGTGAAGAGGTTGAGATCGTTGGTATTAAAGATACCGTGAAAACAACTTGCACCGGTGTTGAAATGTTCCGTAAATTATTGGATCAAGGTCAAGCTGGCGATAACGTAGGTGTTCTATTGCGTGGTACAAAGCGTGATGACGTTGAGCGTGGTCAAGTATTGGCACATGTAAATTCAATTAAGCCTCACTCACATTTCAAAGCTGAAATTTACGTTTTATCAAAAGATGAAGGTGGCCGTCACACACCATTCTTTAATGGATACCGTCCACAGTTCTATTTCAGAACTACAGATGTTACCGGTGCGGTTGATTTACCAGAAGGCGTAGAAATGGTTATGCCTGGTGACAACATTGCCGTAACTGTTAAACTGATTTCTCCAATTGCTATGGAAGATGGTTTACGTTTCGCGATTCGTGAAGGTGGTCGTACTGTTGGTGCTGGTGTTGTTGCATCTATCATTGAGTAATCTATATGGCTACTAATCAAACAATCCGTATACAATTAAAAGCATTTGATCATAAATTAATTGATCAATCTGCTGGTGAAATTGTAGAAACAGCAAAAAGAACTGGTGCTCAAGTAAAAGGCCCAATTCCTTTGCCTACAAGAAAAGAACGCTTTACCGTATTGATTTCTCCGCATGTTAATAAAGACGCGCGTGATCAGTACGAGTTGAGAACATATAAAAGGTTGCTTGATATTGTTGAGCCAACTGATAAAACCGTAGATGCATTGATGAAATTAGATCTTGCAGCTGGGGTAGATGTTCAAATTAAGCTTAAATAATATAGAGTAAATTAGAGGAATTGGCAGATGTCAATAGGTCTTGTTGGTCGTAAATGTGGTATGACCCGAATTTTTGGTGAAGATGGTGTATCTGTACCAGTAACTGTTTTGCACATTGATTCTAATCGTGTGATTCAAGTAAAAAGTAAAGATAATGATGGTTATCGTGCAATTCAAGTTGCAGCTGGTCATGTTAAATCTTCCAAAGTAAATAAAGCATTAGCAGGTCATTATGCTGCTGCAAATGTTACTGCAGGCCGTGGTTTGTGGGAATTCAGATTAAATGACAACGAGGGTGTTGAGCTATCTGCTGGTTCTGAGCTTAGTGTTGAAGTATTTCAGAAAGGTCAAGTAGTTGATGTTGCTGGAATAAGTATTGGTAAAGGTTTTGCTGGTACTGTTAAAAGACATAACTTTAGAACACAAGATGCTACACATGGTAACTCCCGTTCACACAGGGTGCCTGGTTCTAATGGTATGAACCAAACTCCAGGTCGAGTTTTTAAAGGTAAAAAAATGTGTGGTCATATGGGAGCAGAGAATACAACTGTTCAAAATCTAACAATCCATTCAATTGATTTGGAAAGAAGTTTGATTTTAGTCAGAGGTTCTGTACCTGGTGCAAAAGGCGGTGATGTAGTTATTACACCTGCTGTAAAATTGTTAAATAAAGGTTAAGTTATGAGTTTGCAAATACCTGCAATCAATAATCAGAATTCTGGTCAAGCTGTAGCTGTATCTGGAGCTATATTTGGTCAAGAATTTAATGAAACATTAGTTCATCAGTTGGTAACGAAATATCTATCAGCTGCACGTGCTGGAACAAAAGCCCAGAAAAATCGTTCAGCTGTAAGTGGTGGTGGTGCTAAGCCATTTAGACAGAAAGGAACAGGTCGTGCTCGTGCGGGTACAACACGGAGTCCTGTCTGGAGAACTGGTGGCGTAGCCTTTGCTGCTCAACCAAGATCATATGATCAAAAACTTAATAAAAAAATGTATAAAGTCGGCATTAGATCGATTTTTTCAGAATTGTTAAGACAAAACAGAATTTCAGTTTGTGATGATATCTTTCCTGCCGAACCTAAAACAAAAGACTTGTTAGCTAAGTTAGAAGGTATCGAATTTGGTCGTTTATTGATTATCGCAGATGAATTAAATGAGAATTTATTTTTATCAGCGCGTAATGTTCCTTATTTGGCTGTAGTGACTCCAACAAGCGTAGATCCTGTTTCATTGGTTTCAGCTGATGTTGTAATCGCAACCACAGCAGCGTTAAAACAAATCGAGGAGCGTTTAGCATGAGCATTAATCAAGTAAAATTGGCTTCAGTATTGCAGGCGCCAATAGTTTCTGAAAAAAGTTCAATTGCAGCTGATAGCAGCAATCAATTTGTATTTAAAGTACAAAATGATGCAACCAAATTGCAAGTCAAAAATGCAGTTGAGTTAATGTTCAATGTTAAGGTTGAATCAGTTAGAGTCCTCAATGTTAAAGGTAAAATCAAAAGATTTGGCCGTACATTAGGCAAAAGATCAGACTGGAAAAAAGCATACGTCAAGTTGCAGTCTGGATATAGTATTGAATTAGCATCAGCTTAATTAAAAAAGATCAATTAGGAGCGGTAGAAGAGCATGGCTATTCTGAAATCAAAACCGACATCTCCAGGTTCTCGGTTCGTAGTACGTGTAAAAAACAATGATTTATATAAGGGTAAGCCATTTGCACAGCTACTGGAAAAAAAGAGTAATACTGGTGGTCGTAATAATCTAGGTAGAATTACAACTCGTCACATTGGTGGTGGGCATAAACAATTTTACAGAGTTGTAGACTTTAAAAGGAATAAATTAGATATTCCAGCTGTTGTAGAAAGAATTGAATACGATCCAAATAGAACAGCAAATATTGCATTAATTCTATTTAGAGATGGTGAGCGTAGATACATTATCGCTCCGAAAGGCATTGAAGTTGGGCAAGAAATTCTAAGTTCAGAAGTTACTCCAGTTAAACCTGGTAACTGCATGCCTTTAAGAAATATGCCATTAGGTGCAACTTTGCATTGTGTAGAGTTAAAACCTGGCAAAGGCGCGCAAATTGCTAGAAGCGCAGGAACATCAGTTCAACTTGTGGCAAAAGATGGTAACTACGTAACAATTCGTCTACGTTCAGGAGAAATGCGTAAAGTTTCTTCTGACTGTAAAGCTGTGATTGGTGAAGTTTCTAATTCAGAACATAACTTGATTTCACTTGGTAAGGCCGGTGCTAAAAGATGGCGCGGTGTAAGACCAACTGTTAGAGGTGTGGCAATGAACCCAGTTGACCATCCACATGGTGGTGGTGAAGGTAGAACCTCAGGTGGTCGTCACCCTGTTTCTCCATGGGGTACACCTACAAAAGGTTATAAAACTAGAAAAAATAAACGTACTAACAATATGATTGTTAGACGCCGTAAGCAAAAATAAGAGGTATCAAACGTGCCGCGTTCAATTAAAAAAGGTCCATTTATTGATCATCATCTTTTGAAAAAAGTGGATGATGCTGTGAAAAACAATAATCGGAAACCAATTAAAACCTGGTCTAGAAGATCCATGATTAGTCCTGATATGTTGGGTTTGACCATAGCAGTGCACAATGGCAAGCAGCATATCCCTGTCTTGATTTCAGAAAATATGGTTGGTCATAAGTTAGGGGAATTTTCTCCAACTAGAACCTATAAAGGCCATATTGCAGATAAAAAATCAAGATAATAGGAGTTGATATGGAAATTACAGCCAAATTAAGTAACGCGCCTTTGTCGGCCCAAAAAGCAAGACTTGTTGGTGATCAAATTCGCGGATTGCCAGTTGATAAAGCTTTAAATTTGTTAACTTTTAGTTCTAAAAAAGCTGCTTCGATAATCAAAAAAGTTCTTGAGTCAGCAATTGCAAATGCAGAGCATAACGAAAACGCAGATGTTGATGAATTGCGCGTTTCAACAGTGTTTGTAAATGAAGGTGCGACAATGAAAAGAATAAGTGCAAGAGCGAAAGGTCGCGCAAATCATATTCTTAAAAGAACTTGTCATATAACAATTAAAGTAGCAGAAAACTAAAAGAGGTAGAAAATGGGTCAAAAAGTTCACCCCACAGGTATACGCCTTGGGATTGTTAAAGATTGGACTTCAAGATGGTATGCCAATAGCCAGAACTACCCAGTTCTTTTGCTACAAGATCTTAAAGTTCGTGAATACATCAAAAAGAAATTAGCTCACGCTTCAGTAAGTCGTGTTCAAATTAATAGACCAGCGAATAATGCTAATATTACAGTGCATACTGCAAGACCAGGTATTGTGATTGGTAAGAAAGGCGAAGATATTGATGTGTTGAGACAAGATATTTCAGCAATGATGGGCGTTCCAGTTCAGCTGAATGTAGAAGAAATCAGAAAGCCAGAGTTAGATGCCTACTTAGTTGCTGAAAGCATAGCGCAGCAATTAGAAAAACGTATAATGTACCGCCGTGCTATGAAGCGTGCGGTAACAAATACAATGCGTTTGGGCGCCGAAGGTATTAAAATTACTGTAGCTGGCCGGTTGAATGGTGCTGAAATCGCTCGTACCGAATGGTATAGAGAAGGGCGAGTACCGCTACATACCTTAAGAGCTGATATTGATTATGGTACAGCTGAGGCAAAGACTACATACGGTATTATCGGTATTAAAGTCTGGATTTTCAAAGGTGAAGTATTCGATATTGATGCACACAATGCATCATTAAACACAGAATCAAAAAAATAGTTGAAGGAATAAAATAATGCTTCAGCCTAAAAGAACAAAATTTCGAAAACAACATACTGGCAGAAATAACGGGACTGCTCTTAGAGGTTCTAACGTTAGTTTTGGTGAGTATGGATTAAAGTCCGTAAGTCGTGGTAGAATGACAGCCCGTCAAATCGAGGCAGCACGACGTGCCATTAGTCGCCATGTAAAACGTGGCGGTAAAATTTGGATTCGTGTATTTCCAGATAAGCCTATTACCAAAAAACCTTTAGAAGTTCGTATGGGTAAAGGTAAAGGTAGTGTAGAATACTGGGTTGCACAAATTAAACCAGGAACTATGCTATTTGAAATAGAAGGTGTTTCTGAAGATTTGGCGCGTGAAGCTTTTGAGTTGGCTTCAGCAAAATTGCCAGTAAAAACAACCTTTTCAGTGCGGACAATAATGTAATGAAAGCTTCAGAGTTAAGAACAAAGAGTAAGGAAGAGCTTAATTCAACCTTAATCCAGTTGGCAAAAGAACAGTTTAATTTGAGAATGCAAAAAGGCGTAGGTCAGCTTGCTAAATCAAGTCAAGTTAAACAAGTAAGACGCGACATTGCGCGTGTCAACACAATCTTGGCCGAGTTAACAAGGATTTAAAAATGAATGAAACAGTTGAAAAAGTAAAAACTGTAACCGGTCGCGTTGTCAGTAATAAGATGGACAAAACAGCTGCGGTATTGGTTGAGAGATTGGTAAAGCATCCTGTTTATGGAAAATATGTCAAAAGATCGACAAAATTTCTTGTGCATGATGAAAACAACGATTGTAATGAAGGTGATGTGGTAACAATTACATCATGCCGTCCAATTTCTAAAAGCAAAACTTTTAAGTTAGTAGAAGTAATTGAGACATCAAACAAATAATAATTGATTTATAAGTTGGGAATAGAAGATGATTCAGATGCAAACTAGCCTTGACGTTGCCGATAATAGCGGTGCAAAAAAGGTCATGTGTATCAAAGTGCTGGGTGGGTCACATAGAAGATACGCAGGTATCGGTGATATTATCAAAGTCAGTGTTAAAGATGCTATGCCGCGAACAAGGGTTAAGAAAGGTGATGTATATAATGCTTTGGTCGTAAGAACGAGAAAAGGCGTTCGAAGAGCGGATGGTTCTGTAATACGTTTTGATGGTAATGCAGCTGTTATTTTAAATAATCAACTTCAACCAATTGGATCTCGTATATTTGGGCCTGTAACACGTGAGTTAAGAGGAGATAAATTTATGAAAATTATTTCTCTTGCTCCAGAGGTTTTATAAATAAAGGGTACAAATATGCAAAAAATTAAGCAAGGTGATGAAGTAGTCGTAATCACTGGTAGAGACAAAGGAAAGCAAAGTAAAGTTGTAAAGGTTTTAGATGGCAACAAAGTTTTGGTTTCAGGTGTTAATACAGTAAAAAAACATCAACGCGGTAATCCAAATTTAGGTGTTTCTGGCGGTATCGTTGAAAAAGATATGCCGATACATGTTTCAAATATAGCTTTATATAATCCTAAGACAAAAAAAGCTGATCGTGTGGGTTTTAGAATACTTGAAGATGGTAAAAAGGTCAGATATTTTAAATCAACTGATGAAGTTGTTAGTCTTTAAGGTGAATCAATAATGGCTAGATTAGAAAAAAAATATAAGAATGAGATTGTACCTGCTTTGTTTGAAGAGTTCGGCTATAAATCAGTAATGCAAGTGC
>JBJSYX010000230.1:0-2355 GCA_046090005.1 Methylomonas sp.
TGTGTTTGGCGCAACACGTAACTTCATGTCGTTATGGGCTTTGCCTGCTTCAATCATTGGATAAACGTTTTCAGTGCGGTCAGTCATGAAATCAAGGAATACAGTTCGGTCTTTGATTGCAAAGGCTTCTTCTAATGCGCCTCTGACGTCTTCTGGGCGTTCAATACGCATACCAATATGACCATAAGCTTCAGCCAGTTTAACAAACTCAGGGATGGTATCCATATAAGATTGCGAATAGCGGCTCTTATAAGAAAATTCTTGCCACTGTCTGACCATGCCCATATAGCGGTTATTCAGGTTGATGATTTTAACTGGTGCATTATATTGAAGGGCAGTTGATAGCTCTTGAATACACATCTGGATACTGGCTTCGCCGGTGATGCAAGCGACATCGCTGTCAGGGAAGGCCAGTTTTACCCCAATCGCGGCAGGTAAGCCGAAGCCCATGGTGCCTAAACCGCCTGAGTTAATCCAGCGACGCGGTTTGTCAAAATGGTAATACTGCGCTGCGTACATTTGATGCTGGCCTACGTCAGAGGTGACATAAGCATCACCTTGGGTGACTTGATACAACTGTTCTACTACGTATTGCGGCTTGATGAGTGTGCTTGAGCGGTCGTAATCCAAGCAGTTAACTGAGCGCCAGCTTTCAATTTTTTGCCACCATGCCGCTAGTGCTGCTTTCGATGGTTTGATATCTGATTCTTTAATCAGATCTATCATTTGTTCCAAAACTGGTTTGACTTCGCCAACAATTGGCACATCAACTTTGACAGTTTTAGAGATAGAAGAGGGGTCGATGTCGATATGAATGATTTTTGCGTATGGGCAAAACTCAGCCAGTTTGCCTGTTACACGGTCATCAAAGCGAGCGCCAACAGCTAAGATTACGTCGCTATCGTGCATGCCCATATTAGCTTCGTAGGTGCCGTGCATACCCAGCATGCCAACAAATTGTTTGTCAGTTGCAGGGAAGCCGCCTAAGCCCATTAAAGTTTGGGTAATAGGATAGCCGAGTAGGTGGGTTAGTTCTGTTAGCTGTTTATGTGCTTCACCTAAAATCACTCCGCCGCCAGCATAAATCATTGGGCGTTGAGCGTTTAACAGTATATCGACCGCTTTCTTAATCTGACCTTTATGGCCGACAACCACTGGGTTGTAAGAACGCATGGTGATTTTTTTAGGATATTTGTACTCTACCTTGATATTCGGGTCGGTAATATCCTTTGGAATATCGACCAAAACTGGGCCAGGTCTGCCTGTTGTTGCGACATAAAATGCTTTTTTAATGGTTTCCGCTAAATCGCGAACGTCTTTAACCAAAAAGTTATGTTTGACGCACGGGCGGGTAATGCCCACCGTATCAACTTCTTGGAATGCATCGCTACCAATCACAGGTGAAGGTACTTGGCCTGATAGGATGACCATTGGTATGGAGTCCATATAGGCGGTTGCAATGCCGGTGACAGCATTTGTTGCACCTGGGCCAGAGGTAACAAGCACTACACCGGGTTTGCCTGTTGCTCGTGCATAAGCATCCGCAGAATGAGTTGCAGCTTGTTCGTGTCTGACTAGAATGTGTTTTACATCATCTTGATGAAAAATAGCGTCGTAGATGTGCAAAACAGAGCCGCCTGGATAGCCAAAAATAAATTCGACACCTTCGTCTTTAAGACATTGAACAAGGATATGTCCACCACTGAGTTCCAATTTTATGCCCTCAATAAACTAATGAAATCGCTGAAATGCGGATTTTACAAAAAAGGTTGGATAAGCTACTGTCTTTAAGCTTTTTCGTCAAGAAAAACCAATGATTTTGCTTGGTAGTTGCTGTTTATTAGGGTGGGTCTGTTGAAAAATGTTAGGTTAGGCGAAGGTTTTGTTGATGTTTGGTCAGTGGGATTATCGTTTGATGAGCTTGATTTGCAAGGTTTTTATCAGACCTTGAGCGTTTTTGAACGAACAAAATTACTGGCGTTTAAGCAAAAAGCGTTGGCTAATCGTTATTTAGCTGTGCGTGGTGTGCTACGTCGAATATTGGCGGATTATTTGAGAGTCGATCCTGGTGTTTTGGAGTTTGGATTAAGTCCGTTCGGCAAGCCTTATCTTAAACATTCGTCCTTGTTTTTTAATATTTCCCATTCTGGTGATTGTTTGTTGATTGCTGTTTCGGATTTCGATCAGATTGGCATTGATCTTGAATTGATTAAAGCGAGAGATAATCTGCTTGGATTAGCTAAACGTTGTTTTTCACTCAGTGAGTTGGATTTCTGGCTGAATTTGCCAATGGATGCTCGGATGCAAGCGTTTTATCAATTGTGTTTTATGAAAGAGGCTTTTGTGAAGGCTGTG
>JBJSYX010000231.1:0-3454 GCA_046090005.1 Methylomonas sp.
GAAAATCTACAACGAGTGGCAATGAAAAAAATGCTAACTGCATGGGATAAACAATTTCCAGGTCGTTTAGAAACCATTTTTGCCAGCTTACAAAATATCGCCCCATCACAAATGGCTGATACGCAATTATTTGATTTTATGGGGTTAAAACGCGACCTAGCTGCAACAGCTAATCCACGCATCAGTTCCGACGACCCAAGCCTTGATATTCTTGAACGCTAAGCTTGACAAAGACTAAGAATTCCTTATAATCAGTGGTTCTGGAGCCTCGGTGGCGAAATAGGTAGACGCACGGGACTTAAAATCCCGCGGTGGTGACACCGTACCGGTTCGATTCCGGTCTGAGGCACCAATCAAATCAAAGGTTTAGCATTATTGCTAGACCTTTTTTTTTGCCATTTGATGCAATTTTGATGCACTAATCTAAATTGATCACTCCCGTGCTCCTGTTTAATATCTTTCCACATGACTACCTTTACTAAACGAAATTCAGGCTGGTATGTTCAAGTGCGCCGCAAAGGACACAAGACAATCGGCAGAACATTTGACGCTAAATCAGAGGGCGAACGCTGGGCGCTGTCTATTGAGTCAGATATGGGTGTTGGTAAGTATGTCGATACCTGCGAATCAATGTCAACCACCCTAATTGAATGCCTTGATAGGTACGCATCAGAGGTAGTACCGCATAAAAAAGGCGCTGCCCCCCCCCCAATGTCAGAATAGTTGTCGCCAACCGGACAGGGTAATTGTCGCTGGACAAAAGTAAGCAATTCAAGAGATCGACGCTTACAACACAATGAAGAGAAATTGTTGTTAGCCAATAGCCCACCAGAGTTTCAAGCATTTATCACTATTGCCATTGAAACCGCCATGAGGCGCAGCGAACTGGCTGGACTAAAACGGAATTGGATTAAAGGCCAGGTTGCTTATCTACCTGATACCAAAAACGGCACACCAAGAGCGGTACCGTTATCGACAAGAGCGCTTGAAGCAATTACTTCACTGCCGCTAAGAATTGATGGAAAATTATTTCAATTTGAAGCCGAGGCTTATACCAGAGGCTTTCAACGAGCTTGTGAAGCAGCTGGCATCGAAGACTTAGTTTTGCACGACCTTCGCCACGAGGCCACAAGCCGACTGTTTGAAAAAGGGCTTGATGTGATGCAGGTTAAAAGCATCACAGGTCATAAGTCACTACAAATGCTTAGTCGGTACACCCACCTAAAAGCAAACGAACTAGCCAAATTACTGGGCTAAGTTACCCACAATCCCTGTGGATAAACCTGTGACAAAACCGTGACAACTCGCTGTAAGTTACCGAAAGCTAAAGACGGTTTTTAGATTGTATGAAAAATAGTCAGTTACTCTATCGTCTTCCGTATCGCCAATCTAGGCAATACGGTTTAATAACAACATCAAGCCGCCGAATGTTCCCGCAACCACTCTTTCAAAGCATCATTCATACGGGTTTGCCAACCGCGGCCAGTGGCTTTAAACGCTTCAATCACCTCAGCATCATACCGAACAGTAATCGCCAACTTAGGCTGTTCTAACCTAGGACGACCACGGCGAATCAGTTGACCGCCTTGATATTGGTCAGCTTGCTCAAAAAAAGCATCTGTCAGCACGGGAATTTCGTCATATTCTTCATCGGTAATAACGTGAGAGTCAATCTTGCTTAAATTGCTGCTGATATTTATTAGTTTCGCGCTCATTGGCTTTTCTCATAGAAATAATGTGGACGCGCCTCGCCACGCGGTGTCCAAACCACAACCATCATCCGGCCTTGTAAAGCCCCATCGTGATAAAACGGGTTTCGCCGTAATCTTTGCGGTTATCTTCAAAATCTAGCGTTAATCCGGCAAAAACGTGTGCGGCATCAGCAAAATCAATACCTCGGTCTTCAATGATTTTATCGCGTTTAGCTGGATCGAAAGTAATTATCATAATTATTATTGTAACCACAACAATTAAAGCAAACAAGATTTGACACCACCTTAATTCTTGGCTGATCTGTATTGGAAACGGTTTCAAAACTACTTCAAGGTTAACAGCTACAAATTTTTACCCGCTGAAAAGTTTGACGAAGCAAGCCAATACCTAGAGCAAAAACGCATTGAATACCGCAACGGCTTGACCACTACAGTTACCAAGGATTTAGCTTTACTCGATATCTCATCTTTTTTACGATTGCAGCTAAGGAATAAGGAATGGGGGCTAACCAATAACCAATCCTGTTTTATTTATTAGAAAACCAACAATGAATGCTGAAACCGCCACTATGGCTCGCAGCCAAATCTTGCAACAAGTTAGCAGGCAATGTTAGCTCAAGCCAACCAATTACCTAACGGTGTCATGGCTTCGATGAAAGGTTAATCAACGATGATTGACTGAAGCCCCCAATGACTAAAAACCTAAGGCTTACCCTTCCAGACTTTAAACAACAACCCTCATCTACCCCGCCCCTTAGAACTCGGCTTCGGCCTACGATTATCGCCAGCCTTACCCTTATTAAACCCAGTATGCTTAGTCGCGAACAGCTTGGCTTTTACCGCTGGTTTAGTCTGCCCTGCCTCACCCGCCAACTTGGGTTGAAAGCTCGGTATCAAATGCTGTTTGCCATTACCGATCAAATCCGCCCTGCCCATTTCCTTCAAAGCCTCACGCAATAACGGCCAATTTTTCGGATCGTGGTAACGCAAAAAAGCTTTGTGCAAGCGACGTTGTTTGATGCCTTTTGGAATCGGCATATCCGGGACATTGCGGCCTACTTTATGCAAAGTATCTTTACCGGAATGATACATAGCGGTAGCGATTGACATCGGTGATGGCAAAAACGCTTGCACTTGGTCGGCACGGAAGCCGTTGCGTTTTAGCCAGAGCGCCAAATTCAACATATCTTTATCTTCGGTGCCGGGATGAGCAGCGATGAAATAGGGAATCAGATATTGTTCTTTGCCAGCTTCTTTGGAGTATTTATCAAACATTTGTTTGAAGCGGTCGTAAGTACCCATCCCCGGCTTCATCATTTTTGACAACGGCCCTTGCTCGGTGTGTTCGGGGGCAATTTTTAAGTAGCCGCCGACATGATGCGTCACCAGTTCTTTGACATATTCAGGCGTTTCCACCGCAATGTCATAGCGTAAACCGGATGCAATGAAGATTTTTTTAATCCCCGGCAATTTCCGCGCCCGACGATAAAGCTTAATCAGCGGGGTTTGGTCGGTGTTGAGGTTTTGACAAATACCTGGGTAAACACAAGACGGCTTACGGCATGAGGCTTCAATCGCTGGGTCTTTACAAGCCAGACGCCACATATTCGCAGTCGGGCCGCCTAAGTCGGAAATATGGCCGGTAAAATTCGGTGAGGTGTCACGAATCGCTTCAATTTCGCGAATAATCGAATCTTCGGAGCGATTTTGGATAATTCGCCCTTCGTGTTCGGTAATCGAGC
>JBJSYX010000232.1:0-2872 GCA_046090005.1 Methylomonas sp.
TCAGCCCGCCGCTGGGCTAGTGATGCATTCTGATCGTGGTAGTCAATATGCCAGCCATGAGTATCGGGATTTGTTGGATAAACACGGTTTGGTGGGCAGCATGAGTCGTAAGGGTAATTGTTGGGACAATAGCGTGATGGAGCGTTGATCTGAGCAATAAAATCTGGACAATTCCCAGTGAACGTATGAAGGCGGGTAGGACGCATCGCATTCCCTTATCAGAGCGGGTAATGCTTATTTTGCAGGATATGCAACAGTTTAAAGTTAATGACTTTATTTTTCCCGGTACAAAAAAGGGCTTGTCTAATATGGCAATGCTACAATTATTGAAGCGAATGGGCGAAGATGGCGTTACCGTTCACGGTTTCCGGTCTAGCTTTAGAGACTGGGTAGAGGAAGCTACCAGTTATCCCAGTGAAGTTGTCGAAATGGCACTGGCACATACCATCAAAAATCAGGCAGAAGCAGCTTATCGACGCGGTGATTTAATGGAGAAACGCAGTCAATTGATGGCTGACTGGCAAGTTTTTTGTACCCCTTAAAATAAACCTAAAATGGCGAAGCCAATCGAAATGACCCATGACTACCCAATATTACGAAGCAGTTGCTGAAATTCCTGTAGATCACTTTCTACACTTACAATTACCGCCGGAAATTCCGGTTGGTCGCGTCCGTGTCGCCATTATTTATGATCGTTCTATCACTTCTCCTCATTCTGACATTAAAAGTCTGCTGGCGAGTATGCCTAACGTGGGTGACGATACCGATTTTGCCCGTCAGCTTGATTTAGGAAGAGAGATACCAGAATGGGATTCCTGTTGATACTAATGTATTGTCGGAGCTACGCAAGCAACAACGCGCCAATCCTGGGGTCAAACAATGGTTTGCCAGTGTTGCCGGTGACAGCCTTTACCTTTCGGTATTAGTGATTGGAGAAATTCGCAATGGGATTGAACGATTACGCCGCCGCGATCCAATCGCCGCCAATAATCTCGAAGCTTGGTTATTGCGAATAGAAACAGAGATGGCTGAACGAATACTTCCAGTCACCAGCAATATTGCCGATAGATGGGGCAGATTAATTCCCCCGACCCTTTGCCTGCTATTGATTCTTTGCTGGCCGCAACCGCACTGGAACATGATCTTGTTCTGGTAACCCGAAATATTGCTGACGTTGAACGTACTGGGGTTCGTAGCTTGAATCCATTTGCCCCTTAATCTGTGAACTAACATCAGACCTGAATTTAAGTCATTTTTTGCGAAACAGATTTACTCTCCCAGCCCCCAATGTCAGAATAGTTGTCGCGTCAAATTTTTAATCCATTAAAATTTGAAACCCGATGAAAACGACAAAAAACTACAGCCCCGCTTTCATGGAAAGCGCCTTACAAAAAGTATACAACCGAGGCGACCAAACGATTGCTGAAGTGGCAGAGCAATTAAACATCAACAAATACACGTTAAAAAGTTGGATGAGAAACCATCAATCACTCAAAACGGTGTCCCAACAAACACCAACGTCTCAACACTGGTCAGCGGAACAACGCTTACTGGCGCTTCAAGAAAGCCATGGTCTCAGCGGTGAAGCCCTGAACGCATGGTGTCGTGAACAGGGCTTGTTTACCCATCAACTAACCCAGTGGCGACAAGCCTTTTGCGAGCCTGTTGCCGCCGCATCGAGCAAAGCCGAAAAACAAACCATCAAACAACTTCAGCATGAAAAACAACAGCTTGAGCGCGAATTACGACGTAAGGAAAAAGCATTAGCCGAGGCAGCTGCGCTTTTGGTTCTCCAAAAAAAGTACCAAGCGTTGTTCGAGGACGAGGCTGTTTTACCAACCTTGAGCAACGCAAAACCCTGATGCGAGTACTTGAAGACGCAGTGACAAACGGCGCCCGTTGGCATCGGGCCTGCCAAGCGATCGATCTCTCATTACGTACCGCGCAACGCTGGCGTGACGGTCAATCGGTGCGTGCAGATTTGCGTTCCGAACGGGACTATCAACCTAAGCATCGATTAACAGACGCCGAGCGCAACGAGATTTTAGCCATCGCCAATTCCGACGAATTTGGGCATTTGCCGCCTAGCCAAATTGTGCCACGCTTGGCGGATCAAGGCCGTTATATCGCCTCGGAATCGAGTTTTTACCGCGTTTTAAAAGCGGCTCATCAGATTAAACACCGACGCAGTGAGCGTCCGCCACAGCCCAGAACGAAACCCAACGCCTTGGCGGCTACGGCGCCCAACCAGCTGTATAGCTGGGATATTAGTTACTTGCCGACCACCGCTAAAGGCCAGTTCTTCTATCTGTACATGGTGCTGGATGTATTTAGCCGCAAGATTGTCGGCTGGCAAGTATTTGAAGAGGAATCCAGTCAATTATCGAGCCAACTGATACGCGATATTTGTCACAGTGAAGGCATTGTCGCTCAACAAGTGACGCTGCATTCAGACAATGGCAGCCCGATGAAAGGCGCTACGATGCTGGCTACGTTACAGCAACTGGGGATTGCGGCTTCGTTTAGTCGACCTGCCGTCAGTAACGACAATCCGTATTCTGAATCGTTGTTTAAGACCTTGAAATATCGGCCTGATTACCCGCTCAAAGCGTTTGAGGATTTACCGCAAGCACGAAAATGGGTCGCCGATTTAGTCGATTGGTATAACCATGAGCATCGGCATAGCAGCATCCGCTTTGTGACCCCATCCGAGCGCCATCAGGGCTTGGATCGTGAATTATTGGCTAAGCGACATCAGGTGTATCAAGCCGCTCGCCAAGCCAATCCTGCACGCTGGACTGGGCAATCGCGTAACTGGGCTAGGATTGATTGTGTGTTGCTCAATCCCGATCAAAACCCGCTAACTATCAAC
>JBJSYX010000233.1:0-6949 GCA_046090005.1 Methylomonas sp.
TTGGTTTGGCTAACTGGATGATTCCGATGATGATCGGTGCGCCTGATATGGCTTTGCCACGTATGAACAACATGAGCTTCTGGATGTTGGTGGCTGGTGTGTTATTACTAGCTGCAACCTTGTTCATGGAAGGTGGAGCACCAGCGGGTGGTTGGACTTTGTATCCACCCTTAGTTTTACAAACCGGTAAAGCTTTGCCGTTCGCGATTTTCTCTGTTCACATGTTGGGTATTTCATCCATCATGGGTGCTATTAATGTAATTGCGACGATTTTCAATATGCGTGCGCCTGGCATGACATTAATGAAAATGCCTTTGTTCGTTTGGACTTGGTTGATTACAGCGTTCTTGTTGATTGCCATCATGCCGGTATTTGCTGGTGCGGTAACCATGTTGTTGACCGACCGTTTCTTCGATACTAGCTTCTTCAATGCTGCGGGTGGTGGTGATCCAGTGTTGTATCAACATATTTTCTGGTTCTTTGGTCACCCAGAAGTTTATGTGATGATTTTGCCAACCTTCGGTGTGGCTTCAACCATCATTCCAGTATTCGCTCGTAAACCATTGTTCGGTTATGCCTCTATGGTTTATGCGACTGCGGCGATTGCCTTCTTGTCGTTCATCGTTTGGGCTCACCACATGTTTACTGTCGGTTTGCCAATTGCTGGTGAGTTGTACTTCATGTATGCGACGATGTTGATTGCGATTCCAACCGGTGTAAAAGTATTTAACTGGACTGCAACGATGTGGAAAGGTGAAATGACTTTTGAAACACCGATGTTGTTCTCAATTGCTTTCGTTGTTTTATTCACTATGGGTGGTTTCACCGGTTTGATGATGTCAGTTGCTCCAGCTGATTTCCAATACCACGATACTTATTTTATCGTTGCTCATTTCCATTACACCTTAGTACCAGCCTCTGTATTCATCTTGATGGCTTCTGGTTACTACTGGTTGCCAAAATGGACTGGCAATATGTATGACGAAAGAATTGGCAGATTGCATTTCTGGTTGTCTGCGATTTCGGTCAATATCTTGTTCTTCCCACAACATTTCTTGGGTTTAGCAGGTATGCCTCGTCGTATTCCTGATTATGCAATTCAATTTGCTGATTGGAACATGGTGTCTAGTATTGGTGCTTTCATCTATGGCTTTAGTCAATTGTTGTTCGTTTATATCGTTATCGACACCATTAGAGGTGGTACCGGTAAAGCGACTGCTGAAGTTTGGGAAGACGCGAGCAAACACGGTTTAGAATGGACTGTGCCATCACCAGCGCCATACCATACCTTTACAACGCCACCGGAAATTATTCCAACTGAGCATGTATAAGGTTGGCTAAACAGTCAAATCAATTCACCTCACCTTAATCGGTGGGGTGTCGGATGACGAAATGAATACCAAAACAAAAAATATTCTCACAGCCGTTGTATTAATCGCGATTGCTACAACGATTTATGTGTTTGCAGTTTTAAAGGCCATTTCACAATGAGCCAAGACCTCGAACGTAAAAATTCCAAAATTGTTACCAAGTTAGTCTTGGTGGTTTTGATAATGTTCGGTTTTGGTTATGCCTTGGTGCCGCTCTATGATGTGTTGTGTGACATTACAGGGCAAAATATAAAATTGCAGGCCGCTGCTGATTCGGAAACTGAGTTTGTAGTCGATGAGTCACGGGAAATCAATGTTGAGTTTATTACAGCGATTAATGAAAAAACGCCGATGGAATTTCGTGCTGAAACCCGAATCATGAAAATTCACCCTGGAAAATATTACACGGTCAATTTTTATGCTAAGAACATCACGAATAACCCGATTAAGGCGCAAGCAATACCCAGTATTTCGCCGGGTTTAGCAGAAGAATTTTTTAAGAAGATTCAATGTTTTTGCTTTGAAACGCAAACGTTTCAAGCCAAGGAAGAAAAAAAGATGCCGGTTCGCTTTGCGGTGAATCCTAAACTTCCAGAGCGCTACAAAACCATTACATTGTCTTATACATTTTTTGATAGAACTAACATCACAGAAAATTAACAGGGGTTAAGGTCATGTCTACAAATACAGCTTATTACATTCCGCATAAGGCGGTATGGCCGGTACTAGCAACCGGTGGCTTAATGATTATGCTGGCTGGTTTTGCCAACTATTTAAACGGTTCATCAATCGGTTCTGGCATGATGCTGACCGGTTTTAGTGTGTTTATTTTGATGCTGGGTGCTTGGTTTTCATTACAAGCAACCGAAAGTGAATCTGGTATGTACAACCACGGTGTTGGTATCTCATACCGAATGGGTATGATGTGGTTCATCTTTTCAGAAGTCATGTTTTTTGCTGTATTCTTCGGTGCTTTATGGTATGCCCGTAATATCTCGATTCCCGCTTTAGGTGAAATTGAGTTAACCGGTCCAGGTCGTTCAACTCATACAACCTTGTGGCCAGCGTTTGAAGCAATTTGGCCTACTAATGGTCCAGGTAATATTGGTGGTCACTTTGAGCCTATGGGCGCATTTGGTTTGCCATTATTGAACACCTTGTTGTTATTGACTAGTGGTGTAACCTGCACATGGGCGCATCATGGTTTGTTGGCTAAAAATCGCGAACAATTGATTAAAGGTTTAGCGGCAACTGTTGCTTTGGGCTTTATTTTCGTTGCTTGCCAAGCGATGGAATATCATGAAGCTTATAGCGAAATGGGCTTAACTTTAGGTTCTGGTATTTACGGTTCAACTTTCTTTATGTTGACTGGTTTCCACGGTTTCCACGTTTGTGTGGGCGCGATTATCTTGTCAGTGGTGTTATTCAGAAGCTGGAAAGGCCATTTCAGCCCAGAAAACCACTTTGCGTTTGAAGCCGCCGCTTGGTACTGGCACTTTGTTGACGTAGTTTGGTTAGGCTTGTTTATTTTCGTTTACTTGCTGTAAACAAATTGATTGATAAAAAAAGCGCGTGCTTTAAAGGGTACGCGCTTTTTTTTTGTCTACTGGGCGGTTGCGCTTAGGTTTTCTTGGGTAGCTTGCGCCTGTTTAGTGTGGATTTGTTCAATTCGAGCGCCTATGCCTTGGGGTTGAAAAAGGCCAGTGCTGTAAGCAACAATCAATCCGATCAGTAATAGTAAGGATAAACTGATGCGAACAGTCAGCGCTCGAAGTGTTTTGCGAGAATGTTCGGGATCTTTGTTGCGAACGAGATTGAAAAGGGCGGTGCCAAGGCTGGCAAGAATAGCGATAAAAGCAACGATAGCGATAGTTTTTATAAGCATGGTGTTTGTTTAACAAGAAGAGAAGGCTAAATTCTCAATGATTAGCCGACGATTGCCAAGCTTGAGTTTGCAACCAATGTGAATAGAAAATGAAAATTGAAGTTTTAGGCTTTGAATTTACAACCAAACTATGGGCGTTTAGCCTTTATTTGTTGTTGCTTAGCGGCTTGATTAGTTTGGGTTGCTGGCAATTAGATCGCGCTGAACAAAAACGTGCGTTTTTGGTGCAACAGCAAGTCGGTCATCAAGCGCCCATAATCAATCTTAATCAATCAGCAATTGGCGCACGCTATCAAGTTGCTGAAATCACTGGTCATTATGATGCAGCACATTCATTTTTAATTGATAACCAAGTCGTCGATGGTAAGCCTGGTTATTTCGTACTCACACCCTTTATATTAGATAAGCAAGAGCAAGCCGTGCTGGTGAATCGTGGCTGGGTGCCACTAACCGCTAATCGTCAACAATTGCCAGATGTCTCAACCGGAAGCGAAATCGTCGCAATTAGAGGCAGAATCAATCAATTTCCCTCGGTTGGTTATAAATTGGCTGGTGGTGAAATACCGACCGAAACTTGGCCGGCGGTGGTGCAATTTGTTGATAGCCAAGTGTTATCAGCCAAATTAGCTTACCCAGTTTATGATTTTCAAATCGAGTTAGATGATGATCAGGCAGCAGGTTTTGTCAGACATTGGCACACTCAAGCAACAATCCCGCCTGAAAAACATCAAGCCTATGCAGTACAATGGTTCGGATTAGCCGCGACCTTAACCGGTCTATTTATTTGGATTAGTACAAGAAAACGCCGTGAACACTCAGCATAAAAAAAATCGCATTACCATCATCGTGGTATTTGCGATGTCGATTATTCCATTTGGGATAGCTTGGTACCTTGCCGCTAACCCTGATACCGTTAAATTAGGCACTAATAATGGCGAATTAATTACGCCTCCAACTACCACCGAAATCGAGCAATTCTCGGGTGCAGATAGTTTCACGACTGAAAACTTGAAAGAACTCAAAGGTCATTGGGTGATGGTCAATATCATCAATCAGCAATGCGACAAAGTTTGTGCCGATGCTTTATACGCCACTCGCCAAGTCAGTTTGATGGTTGGTAAAGATATTGCTCGGCTCAGACGAGCTGTATTGATGTCCAGCCCAGCGCAATTAGCCTTATTACCTAAAGAATGGCAAGAAGATGCGCGATTATTGAAAATCGTGCCGTCAGCGGCTTTGCAAGAAAAAATTAATCAAATTACCAGCAACACCGCTCAAGAGGGTTGGTTGCTACTCATGGATCCACTCGGCAACTTGATGATGAAATATGCACCAGGTTTTGATCCTTACAAAGTTAGAAATGACTTAAGCAAGTTATTACGCATCTCACAAATCGGTTAAAAATATGTTCAGAAAATTAAGTTTACTCGGCGCAATTTTGGCGCTGTTAGTAATCGCCATTGGCAGTTACGTTAAATTAACAAACGCAGGTTTGGGTTGTGAAGACTGGCCAGCCTGTTATGGCAAAAGTATTGTCAACCTAGCCGCAGATGCTGAATCGCAAACGCCTAATTATTGGATAGAGCAGGGCCATCGTTATTTAGCCTCGGGTTTAGGCATTTGGGCTTTAGTACTATTGCCATTTGCTTGGCGAGTGCAACAACGCGCGACGGCATTAGGCTTAAATTTTCTGTTATTGATTTTAGTCGCTTCACAAGCCGCTTTAGGCATCAGTACCATCAATCTCCAATTAATGCCGATTGTCGTCACCGCGCATTTATTAATGGGCTTTGTGACCTTTTGGACTTTCAGTTGGAGCTATTTGCGTTTCAGCCCGAATTTGGCCGTGCAGTCACAAAAGTCAGGTTTGGCGGTATTTACCTTGTTTGCGATGCTGATTTTGGTATTGCAGATTGTTTTGGGGGCTTGGGTTAGTAGTAATTTTGCTGGTTTGGCTTGTAGTGATTTCCCTCGTTGCAACGGTGTCTGGTTACCGGAAGGCGATTACGCTGCCGCTTTTGATTTATTTAATAGCTTATTAACTGGCGATAGCTCGGTATTACCTGAAGCTACGCGATTGATAGTTCATGCGCTACATCGAGTTTCCTCGTTAGTGGTGTTTATCGTGCTTAGCGCGGTCATGTTTAGTGCAACCAATGAAGACGCGCCAAAACAGGTTCGCACTGCGGGTAATTTATTAAGTTTATTTTTATTAATCGAAATTGGCCTAGGCATTTTCAGCGTTAAACAATCATTACCGCTGTTTTTAACCTTAGCGCACAACCTGTTTGCGGCGTTATTGATGTTGCCATTATTGGCGATTTATTTATTCAGTAAATATCGCCAACCGAGTGTAGAAACTCAGCCAGAACTCTCTGCCAAACCGCAACCAATTGACGAGAAATCAAAACGATTAAGTGGTCAGTTAAAGAAAACCCGCAGTGGCTTAAGCGGTATCTTAGGTAATTTGCTGTCGGGTCAAAAGTCGGTTACTCGCGATTTATTAGACGAAATTGAAACCAGCTTGTTAATGGCCGATATTGGTATCGAAACCACCACCGCGATTATCAATCAATTAACTAGCAGTTTGGAGCGCGAGCAACTGCGTGATGGCGAAGCCTTACATCAAGCTTTAAAAGAAAACTTGTATCAAATGCTGCAACCTTGCAGCCAACCGCTAATCATCCCCAAACAAGATTCGCCTTATGTGATTTTAGTGGTCGGAGTTAATGGCGCTGGTAAAACCACTTCAATTGGCAAATTAGCTAATCGCTTACAAGCTCAAGGTCACAGTGTGATGTTGGCGGCTGGCGATACTTTCCGTGCGGCAGCAGTGGAGCAGTTGCAAACCTGGGGTGAACGCAATAATGTTCATGTCGTCGCTCAGCACACGGGTGCAGATTCAGCATCGGTAATCTTTGATGCTTTGGAATCTGCTAGAGCCAAAGGTATTGATGTGTTGATTGCCGATACGGCGGGTCGTTTACACACCAAATCGAATTTGATGGATGAGTTGAAAAAAATCAAACGCATCATGGGTAAATTAGACGAGTCTGCACCGCATGAAGTGTTATTGGTTTTGGATGCTGGTACCGGTCAAAATGCTTTATCGCAAGCACGATTATTCAACGAGACCGTGCAGTTAACTGGCATCGCTTTAACCAAATTAGATGGCACCGCAAAAGGCGGGGTGATTTTTGCTTTAGCCAACCAATTGCACATTCCGATTCGCTTTATTGGTGTTGGTGAAGCGATTGAGGATTTACAAGATTTTGATGCTCGTACTTTTGTTGACGCTTTATTTGTAAAAGACTAACGCCATGCTTAGATTCGAACACGTTTACAAACGCTATCCCGATGCCGGTGAAGCCTTAACCGATGTCAATTTTGATTTAAGCAAAGGTGAAATGGCTTTTTTAACCGGTCGTTCAGGCGCGGGTAAAAGTACCTTGTTGAAATTAATTGCGATGATGGAGCAATGTACGCGCGGCACTATCATGTTGGATGGCCAAAATATCAGCCGGATTAGCGATAGAAAAATCCCCTATTTGCGCCGCAATTTGGGTTTGATTTTCCAAGATTATAAATTGCTGAATGATAGAACCGTGTTCGATAACGTTGCCTTGCCGCTGATTGTTTCTGGGGTTAATCATCAGGAGGTTTCGCGGCGGGTGAGGGCTTCGTTGGATAAAGT
>JBJSYX010000234.1:0-2417 GCA_046090005.1 Methylomonas sp.
ACTCGGCGGCGATGGCGGCGGGTAGTCTGTGTCTGCAATCGGTGTGGGCTGGCGCGGAGTCAGGTAGGTTGGGTTGCATGTTGTTCGCAACCCAACAGGTTAGCCTTCGATTGTTGATTTGCCTTTACCGAACAAAATAAACATTATCAATCAACCGTGTTTTCCCTAATCTAGCTGCAACCAAAATCACCAAATTTTGATCATCATCGCCCGCTGGTGCCAAGTCATTAGTTCTGCAGATATTGAAATAATCAACGCTAAAACCGGCTTGTTGCAAAGCCTGAATTTGTTGGTCGCTGATGGCTTGAAAATCAGGATTGCCCGCCAGAATCGCGTCCCGTGCTGACATTAAAGCTTGGTAAAGTTGGGGGGCGATTTCACGTTGTGGCTCGGACAAATAGCCGTTGCGAGAACTCATCGCTAAACCATCGCTTTCACGGACTGTGGCAACGCCTTGGATGCTGACTGGGATATTGAGATCGGCAACCATGCTGCGGATTACCGCTAATTGCTGAAAGTCTTTTTCGCCTAACAGCAATAAATCCGGCTGGACGATATTGAGTAATTTGCAGACGATTAACGCCACGCCGTCAAAATGTCCGGGGCGGTGAGCACCGCAGTGTAAGCTTGATAGGCCTGTCACCGAAATCTGGGTTTGGCTACCTTTTGGGTAAAGGGTTTCGACGCTAGGCAAAAATAGCAGGTCTGTCTCGCAAGCTACCAAGTGTTGTTGGTCTTGTTGTTCGGTACGCGGGTAGCTGGCGAAGTCTTCGTTGGGGCCAAATTGAGTGGGGTTGACGAAAATGCTCACCACCACTTTATCGGCTTGTTGTTTGGCGTGGTTGACTAATTGAAGGTGGCCATCGTGCAAATTGCCCATGGTCGGTACAAAAGCAACGCTTAATCCCGCTTGACGCCATTGGCGGACTTGGCTTCTTAGCGCCTCAACGCTGCTAACGGTTTGCATAATTTAATAACTGTGTTCGCTGGCGGGAAACGTGGCGTTTTTTACCGCTTGGTGATAATCAATCAAGGCTTGTTCAATGCTGTTGGCATTGGCCATGAAGTTTTTTGAGAAACGTGGACGGTTGCCGATGCTGATGTTGAGCATGTCGTACAGAACTAACACTTGCCCATCACAATCAACCCCGGCGCCAATGCCAATCACAGGAATCGTCAACTGTTGGCTAATTTGTTTGGCTAGGCTGGCGGGGACACATTCCAAGACTAATAAACTGGTACCGGCTTGTTGAATAGTTACCGCATCAGCAATCATGCTTTGTGCTTGGCTGGCTTCGCGGCCTTGGACTTTGTAGCCGCCCAAGGTATTCACCGATTGCGGTAATAAGCCTAGATGCCCGCAAACCGGAATCCCTTGTGCAACTAGGTGGCTAATGCTATCGAGGCGAGCGCCTTCCAGTTTGACCATTTGCACGCCGCCTTGCTGCATTAAACGCGCGGCATTGGCTAAAGCTTGTTGTGGATTGGCGTAGCTGGCAAATGGCAAGTCGGCAATAATCAAGGCGCGTTTACTGGCGCTGCTGACATTGCGGCTGTGATAAACCATGTCTTCGATAGTGACCGGAATCGTGCTGTTGTGACCTTGAATCACCATGCCTAACGAATCGCCGACCAGCATCACATCAATCCCGCATTGGTCGATTAAGGCGCTAAAGCTGGCATCGTAAGCGGTCAGACAGCTGATTTTTTCGCCGGCTTGTTTCATCGCGGCTAAATCGCTGACGGTTAAGGTTTTGCGAGTGTTGGCGTATAAACTCATTCAGTGATTTTGTGTAAGCCGTCAGCAGGGCAGGCGGCGAGTAATTGTGCCAGTGAGTTTTGGCCGGGAATTTGTAAATCGCTTGGGGCAATATCGGCTAATGGATACAGCACAAAGCCGCGATTAGCCATTTCTACATGCGGCACAATCAAATTGGCATCGTTAATTATTGCATTACCAAACAGCAAAATATCCAAATCCAAGGTTCGAGCGCCCCAGCGAATAGTTCTGACTCGGCCATGAGCGGTTTCGATTTGCTGTAATTCAGTCAGTAATTGTTGTGCGGATAAAGTGGTGTTAATCCGTAACACCGCGTTAACGTAATCGGGTTGATCTTGTGGCCCGACTGGTTTGCTGCTGTACAAAGGTGATAGCGCTAAGGGGGTTACACCGTCTAAGTCGCTAATCGCTTGGTAGGCACTGTGCAAATTGGCGACAGGATTGTCGAGATTGCTGCCAATGCCAATGTAAGCTTCGACCGGCGTTTGATGATCACTCATTGCGGCGATTTGGGTTTAGAGCGCGAGCGGTAATGATTGGTTTTTCGGCGCGGTTTACCGTTGTTGCCTTTCGGTGGCGCAGTCATTTGGCGCTGGGTTTCTTCGTCGGCTTCTTGGAAAGTGGTCCACCAATTGAC
>JBJSYX010000235.1:0-12786 GCA_046090005.1 Methylomonas sp.
GTGTAGAAAAGTTGTGTAGATACCTATGCTGATCTAAGACCTGGCAGGTTTCATAAACCCGCCAGGTCTATACCGCATCCCAATCGTTAAACAAGGCATGAATAATGCTTTTCATACAGCTTTAAGATTGCCCACGCAAACTATCCGTTTTGAATTTAAATCACTGTAGAGAGAAATATGAGTAATAAAGTCACGCTAACCCGGTTTATCCTCGAACAACAACGCGGCTTGCCGGAAGCGTCAGGTACTTTTACCTTGCTGTTGAACAATATCGTCACCGCCTGCAAACAAATTGCCAACAACGTGAGCCGTGGGCAGTTGATTGGTGTTTTGGGCAGTGCGGGTTCGGAAAATGTCCAAGGTGAAATCCAAAAGAAGCTCGACATCATCACCCATGACATTATGGTTAATGCTTTAAATTGGGGGGGACAATTAGCCGGTATGGCGTCTGAGGAAGTCGATGAGCCAATTAATATTCCTGCTCAATATGCTTTAGGTAATTATTTAGTATTATTTGATCCTTTGGATGGTTCATCGAATATCGATATTAATATGACGGTGGGTAGTATTTTTTCTATCTTGCGTTATCCAAAAACAGTTGAGCCCCAAGTTGAAGATTATTTACGTCCGGGTCATGAGCAAGTCTGTGCGGGGTTTGTTTTATATGGCCCTTCTACTTTGTTAATTTTAACCACCGGTGATGGCGTCAATGGTTTTACACTAGACCCCGATATTGGCGAATTTATACTGACTCATCGCAATATTCGTATCCCTGAAAAATATAATGAATTTGCGATTAATATGTCTAACCAACGTTTTTGGGAGCCACCAGTTAAATGTTATGTTGATGAATGTGTTCAAGGTAGTGAGGGTCCGCGCGGTGAGTATTTTAATATGCGCTGGATTGCCTCGTTGGTAGCTGAGGTTTACCGAATTTTGACCCGTGGCGGGGTGTTTTTATATCCTTATGACTATAAAGACCCTTCAAAACCCGGCAGATTACGTTTAATGTATGAAGCCAATCCGGTGGCATTTATTATTGAACAAGCCGGTGGTGCTTGTTCTACCGGTCGTGAGCGAATTCTGGATATAAAACCCAGCAGTATTCACCAACGTGTACCATTAGTATTAGGTGATAAAAACGAAGTCGAGCGGATTGTCGACTATCACCACCAATATGATCAAACTCAGGCTTAAATTTTTAAATCGAAAGGAATCCGTGTCGAAATTAAATCAAGTTAGTTGTAATAACTGCGGTTTAGATAATATTTGTCTACCTCGCGGTTTGTCACACCAAGAAATCGATAGTATTAGTCAAATTGTTAAAGCGAAGAAAACCTTACAACGTGGCGAATTTATTTACCATGAAGGTGATAATTTTCGCGGTATTTTGGCAATCAAATCTGGAAGTGCTAAATTAGTTGGTGCCGACCAACATGGCAATGAGCATATTTTAAATATTTTATTGCCCGGAGAGTTATTAGGTTTTGACGGTTTATCCAATGATAAACACAGTTGTGCTGCGATTGCTTTAGAAACTACCAGCTTTTGTTTACTACCCGCCGACAGTATGGACGATTTATTCCAAAATATTCCTAGCTTAACTCGGGAATTATTCCGTCATTCTGGCGAAAAAATGCTAGAAGATAAGAATCAGTTGATACTCAGCAAACGTCCTGCTGAAGAGCGTTTGGCGTATTTTCTGATTAGTTTGTCTGAACGCTTAAAACGCCGTGGATTCTCGGCATCAGAGTTTAAATTATCATTAAGTCGGCAGGAAATTGGTAATCATCTTGGGTTAGCGCTGGAAACCGTCAGTCGTTTATTAAAGAAATTTCAAGAAGATGAAATGATTATGGTGCAGAATCGTTTTATAACCATTACTGATCTCTCTGCTTTAAAAAATCTGTTACAAGTTAATGACTCAGGTTTTTAGTTTTTAATCCCAGTGCCTTTGCGTAGTAAAAACAAAGCGATTAAGATTAACAAGACAATAAAGCAAACAATCATTATCAAGGCGGTTTCGATATTAATATCACTAATCCCAATCAAGCCATAGCGAAAGGCATTAATCATATACAAAATCGGGTTACCTAAAGCTATGGTTTGCCATATTTCTGGCAACATTGAAATTGAATAAAAAACGCCGCCCAAATAACTAAGCGGTGTTAAAACAAAATTAGGAATAATTGAAATATCATCAAAACTGTCAGCAAATACTGCATTGATGAATCCAGCTAAGGCAAACAAGGTTGCGGTTAAAATAAAAACCAATAAAGCGATTTGCCAATGCAGCACTGGAATATCAGTAAAAAAAGTCGAAATCCCCGCTACCACACAACCCACTAACACACCACGCGCAATCCCACCACTGACATAACCTGCCAAAATAATAAAGTTAGGCACTGGTGCGACTAATAATTCTTCAATATGGCGTTGGAATTTAGTTGAATAGAATGATGATACGACATTTGAATAAGAATGACTTATCACTGACATTAAAATAATCCCAGGAACGATATAGTCCATATAGCTTTGACCATTAACATTGCCAATCCGCTCACCGATTAATTTACCAAAAATCAAAAAATATAAAGCGGTAGTAATTGCCGGTGGCAATAAAGTTTGCGGCCAAATTCGGGTAAATCGCCGGATTTCTTTAAATAAAATAGTGCTAAAAGCGATGGAATAATTCATTGCACCAGATCGATAAACAGTTGTTCAAGACGGTTAGATTTGTTTTTTAAACTTAAAACCTTAATGTCCTGCTCAGAAAGTTGTTGGAATAAAGGATTAAGACCGTGGGTTTTTTCGACCGCAACATTGATGCTGTGGCTATCAGTCAGTTCAATGCTATAACCGGCGACAACAGGTGCAACAGTTAAAGCGCGATCAATGTCCAAAACAAAATGCTCAGTCTGAATTCGACTTAATAAATTCTGCATGGTGGATTTTTCGATAATCTGGCCGTGATTGATAATCGCAATATTGCGACACAAACTTTCAGCTTCTTCCAGATAATGGGTAGTGAGAATAATCGTGGTGCCCTGCCGATTAACCTCTTCCATCATTTGCCACATCGAACGGCGAATCTCAATATCAACCCCAGCGGTCGGTTCATCCAAAATTAATAACCGTGGTTGATGCACCATCGCTCTGGCAATCATTAAACGCCGTTTCATACCGCCCGATAAACGCCGTGAAACCGTGTCGCGTTTTTCCCATAAATCCATTTGTCGCAAGCAGCGTTCGGCTTGAACTAAGGCTTTTTTACGCGGAATACCGTAAAAACCAGCTTGATTAAGCACGACATTTTTGACGGTTTCAAATTGATTAAAGTTGATTTCTTGCGGTACTAAACCGATACAACTTTTGGCTTTGGCGCTGTCTTTTTGCAAGTCATAACCAAAGATACTGACTTCACCACTCGATTTAGTAACTAAGGAGCTAATAATGCCAATCAAGGTGGATTTGCCAGCACCATTAGGGCCAAGCAAAGCGAAAAAGTCACCGTTTTCCACGTCAAGATCAAGCCCTTTCAAGGCCTCAAAGCCGTTGTTATAGGTTTTTTTTAGATTTTGGATGGATAAAGCCTTCATTGGGTCATTATAATGGCAACAGAGATAAGGTTTAACGGAATCCTAGCTTCCGCATCAATCTAGTGAATTCTATCAAAATTCCATCTCACCCGTTGACTGAACAGGACAGGACATTGCCAAATCAAATCCCGACTCATGTTGCCGCCATCGATTTAGGTTCAAACAGTTTTCATATGATTATCTGTAGCTTAAAAGACGGAAAGTTACAGACAGTCGATAAAATGAAAGAAATGGTGCGCTTAGCCGCTGGCTTAGATCAGGATAAAAATCTCGATACAGATACCCAACAAAGGGCTCTAGCCTGCTTGGAGCGCTTTGGTCAACGCATTAGTCATCTGCCCCCCAACAGCGTCAGTATTGTCGGCACTAATACCCTCCGTAGCGCTAAAAACGCCCAACAATTCATCAGCAAAGCCGAAAAAGCCCTAGGCCATCCGATTCATATTATTTCGGGGATAGAAGAAGCGCGTTTAATTTACCAAGGCGTAGCTCACAGCTTAGCTAGCAACGGCAATCATCGCTTTGTAATGGATATTGGCGGTAGCAGTACTGAATATATTATTGGTCAACACGATATAGCTCACACCAAAGAAAGTTTGAATATGGGGTGCGTAACCGTCAGCCAGAATTTCTTCAAAAAAGGTGAAATTTCCCGAAAGGCGTTTAGAAAAGCCTGTTTATTTGCCGAACAGCATTTGGAACCATTTCAAGACAAATTCAATCGCTGCCAGTGGCAGGAAGCGATTGGTGCCTCAGGTAGTTTAAAGGCCATCAATGGCGTGCTACAAGCATCGGGTTGGAGCAATAACGGCATCACTTTAGAGGGAATGGAACAATTGGTTAGCCAACTGTTACTGCTTAAGCACGTTGATGAAATGAATTTTGCGGGTTTAAGTATCGAACGCAAACCGGTATTTATCGGTGCGGTGGCGATTGTCTACGCAACCTTCAAAGCCTTGAATATCCAGCAAATGACAGTCTCTGATGGCGCATTACGCGAGGGTTTGATTTATGAATTATTAGATCGAATTTATGATCAAGATATTCGCAGTCAAACCAGCCAAATTATCGCTGAACGCTATCACGCTGATCGAAAACACTCGCAACAACTTAAACAAACCCTGAGATATATTGCAGGACAACTTAGCCAACACCCCAGTTTTAAAGACCAAGAAGCCAGTTTGCAGTTTTTAGAATGGGCTGCGGATTTACATGAAATTGGTTTTGAAATAGCGCATAGCCAATATCATAAACACAGTGCGTATATTATTGAAAATGGTGATTTAGCCGGTTTTTCCAAGCAAGATCAATTAGTATTGTCGAAATTAGTTCGCAGTCACCGAAAGAAACTCAATTTAAGTCATTTTTCAGAGTTAGTCGCACCTTGGAAACAGAATGCGCCTATATTAGCAATTGTATTTCGATTAGCCTGTTTACTACATCGCAATCGACACAGTGAATCAGTTGATTTTAAAATTGAAATTAACCAACAAAAGATTGGTTTAGAGTTTTCCGAGCATTTTTTTGAACAAGCACCATTGACTTATGCTGATTTAAAACAAGAAATTGATTATTTAAAAGATGCTGGGTTTAATCTGAGCTTAAATTAATGCAATTTCAATTAAAGTATAAAATTGATTGCCCTCTGTCAAGTTTGAACTGGCATCCTCCTGCGTGGGTGATAAAGTTCCTTAAAAGAATTGCGATTATTTTATTAACGATCATTTTTTTATTATCAATTTTATTATGCTTTGCGATTGACAACTCTCCACAACCAGTTGTTAATCAAGGGCTTAATCGCGATGATATTCAGCGCGCCAAACAACTTTTGCATGTTACACCGGAAGAACGTAATCGCATTAAAACCATTAGTTTAAATAGCAAAGATTTGAATATTGCAGTTAGCTACTTAATCAATCATTATATCGAAAGTACCACGGCAATTAGAATTGATCCCGATCGGATTGCTTTTCAAATTGCGATATTTGTTCCTAAAAGCTTGTGGGGAAGGTATTTAGATTTTAGCTTTAACATCCGTCAAAATCAGAATGGAATTTACTTAAAGTCCTTAAAAATTGGTGAAATCTCAATACCTGATAAAGCGGCTAATTGGCTGATTGCCTTTATCGTTCACAATACAGTCTTGAATGACTATTGGCAGTTGGCTAGAGAATACATCAAAGACGTACAAATCACACCGCAAAGCTTAGATATTAGTTATCTTGGTTCTTTAGTTGAACAAACTAAGCAGTTAGCTATAAAAAAACATAAAGATTATCCCAGTCTGCATATTTATCAACAACAAATTAACGACATTATAAATATCCATGATCCTGACTGGCGTTTATCAATCATGGAGTTGTTAAATCCTTTGTTTACCACTGCTTTTCAACGTAGCGATGAATCTACCGCGATTAATGAAAATCGCGCAGTGATTATTGCGGTGGCAAGCTATGTATTTAAAGGGGAGTTAAGACGTTATTTACCAATTGGCCTTATTTATAATAAAGAATATCCAGTATTTGCCTATAAGCGCATTGATATTCCCCAACATTTTATCGCGGCAGCCTTATTGGCCGCTGTCGACTCTACGGTTTTGACTCAACAACTGAGCGTCGATAAAGAAGTCGGTGACGCCCAACATGGCAGTGGTTTTAGCTTTATTGATTTACTCGCTGATAAAGCGGGTATTCGCTTTGGTCAAATGGCAACCGCTTCACCAGAACAAGCCCGTAAATTACAACAACTTTTAGCTAATAATAAGGATTACGCCAGCATCATTCCTAACGTACAAGATTTGCCTGAACACATGGATGAAGACACTTTTAAACAGCGCTACAGCGAAGTGGGTAGCCCAGCTTATCAAGCAATCATCGAGCAGATAGAGGCTAGAATCAGGGAATTAGCGATTTACAATTAAAAACAATCTATTGCTTAGCCACGCTTAAAAAAATATAATCGCGCGCTTTTTTCCAGAACCTAATTCCAATTTTTCAATCACTTTCATGGCCTTAGCACAATGACAACACACATCATGCCCACTTACGCTCGGCAAGCGGTCACTTTTGAGCGCGGTGAAGGCGCTTGGTTATGGGATATTGATGGCAAACGCTACCTTGATGCGATTGCTGGGATTGCGGTTTGTAACCTAGGTCATGCTCATCCTGCCGTTCACAAGGCTTTATCTGAGCAAAGTGGTAAATTACTACACACTTCAAACCTTTATGGCATTGATTTGCAGGCTAAAGTTGCTGACAAGCTGATTGAGCTCAGCGGCATGGACAATGTGTTTTTTTGTAACTCCGGCACTGAAGCTAACGAAGCAGCGATCAAATTAGCCAGAAAATTCGGCCATCAAAACGGCATTGAAAATCCGGTAATTTTAACCACCGAAAAAAGTTTTCATGGCCGCACCATGGGCGCACTCAGCGCTACTGGCAATGACAAAATCAAACAAGGCTTTGCGCCGTTATTACCAGGCTTTGTCCATGTACCTTACAACGACATTGCCGCAATCGAAGCAGCGGTATCAGCCGATAGCAATATCGTCGCGGTTTTAATCGAGCCTGTGCAAGGTGAAGGCGGGGTTAATGTGCCAGCTAGTGACTATCTCAATCAAATTCGCCAGTTATGCGACCGTCATCAAATCCTAATGATGTTAGATGAAATTCAAACCGGCGTTGGTCGAACTGGTAGTTTTATGGCTTTTCAACAAAACGCGATTAAACCGGATGTTTGCACGATGGCGAAAGCCTTGGGCAACGGTGTACCGGTCGGTGCTTGTTTAGCCAGTGGCAAGGCTGCGGCGGTTTTAACCGCTGGTAATCATGGCTCAACCTTTGGCGGCAATCCGCTGGCTTGTTCAGCCGTATTAGCGGTACTGAATACTTTGACTGACAGTGATTTAATCACCAATGCTAAAAGCAAAGGCCAACAAATTTGTGATCAAATCGCGCAGAAAACTACTGGCAACCCGCACATTAAACAAATTCGCCATTTAGGCTTGATGATAGGCATAGAACTTGACCGCCCCTGCGGAGCGTTAGTTGGCAAGGCTTTGGCACAAGGCTTGTTAATCAATGTCACCGCCGACAACACGATTCGCCTATTACCACCCTTATTAATCGACGAGCAACAAATCGTCTTCCTGACCGATACATTGTCAGCACTTATTCAAGAATTTACTCGGTAAATACCATGCAGCAACCTAGACATTTCACCAGTTTATTGGATTTATCCAGCGACGAATTACGGACTTTGATAGCAAGAGCGATTTATCTTAAACATCATCGTGATCCTGATTTTCAACCGCTAAAAGGTCGAGTTTTAGGGATGATTTTTGAAAAATCCTCCACCAGAACCCGTATTTCTTTCGAAGCCGGCATGGCTCAATTTGGTGGTAGCGCAATCTTTTTGTCACCACGCGATACCCAACTAGGTCGCGGTGAACCTTTAGAAGACAGCGCAAAAGTGATTTCTAGCATGGTCGATTGCATCATGTTACGAACCTTTAAACATGAAACCGTCATCACCTTTGCCCAAAACTCAAGGGTACCAGTGATTAACGGTTTAACTGACTTATTACACCCGTGCCAATTATTAGCCGACATGCAAACCTATTTTGAGTTTCGTGGCGATATTGCGGGTAAAACTGTGGCTTGGATTGGTGATGGCAATAATATGTGCCATTCCTATATCAACGCCGCACGTCAGTTCGATTTCAAATTAAACATTGCTTGCCCATTTGACTACCGTCCCAACCAAGCCATTGTCGATGCTGCTGGCCATCGTGTCGCCTTCTTCAATCATCCAGAACAAGCAGCGAAAGGTGCTGATTTAGTCGTGACCGATGTTTGGGCCAGCATGGGTCAAGAAGACGAACAGAAAAAACGCGAAATCGCTTTTAACGACTTCCAAGTTAATCAACAAACCATGCAAGCCGCCAACAACGATGCTTTATTTATGCACTGTTTACCGGCTCACCGTGGTGAAGAAGTCACAGCAGAAGTAATCGATGGTCCACAAAGTGTCATTTTTCCTGAAGCAGAGAATCGTCTTCATGCACAAAAAGCACTGCTTGAATTTCTCATCTGCCGATAATTTCGCTAAAATCGGCGCTTTTTATTAACCCAGAGAGCGTGGCCGTGAAAAAAGTATTAGCAAGTGTGATTGTTCTGTTCAGTTTCAGCGATTTAGCCAATGCCAAAACCGCTTATGTGACTGATAGCGTTGAAATCCCCTTGCGCAGTGCTGATAGTGAGCGTGGCAAAATTGTCAAAATGCTGACCAACGGCACCCAGCTGACTATTTTTCAAGACACCAATGAAAATGGTTACAGCTATGTACAAGCCAGCAATGGCGCAGAAGGTTTTATTTTAAGTCGCTATTTAAGCGGCGAACCTTCTGCTCGTACACAATTAGAAGCGGCCAACAAAAAACTCGAAGCGCTCCAAGAAGAGAACAAGCAATTAAAATCTAACCATGCCACTAACCAAGAAATTGGCAAAGAGCGCGATAAGCTCAGCAATCAACTAACAGAATTACAGCAAACAGCCGCCAACGCAATTCAACTCAAGCAGCAACGTGATGAATTGCAAGAGCGTGTAGTGACTATCGAACGCGAACTGCAACAATATAAACGCGAAAACCAAGCTTTAACCGATAGCAGTAATCAAGACTGGTTCTTATATGGCGGTGGCTTGTCACTCTTTGGCGTATTACTTGGTTTTATATTGCCAAAACTCAGCTGGGGTCGCCGTTCAAACGGTTGGGACAGCTTCTAACTAATCAACTTTTAAACCTTGCTTAATCTTCAGCTAGGTTTAGCTTATTGGCTTCAATTATTTTCATACAGTTTCAGGATTCCTAAACATGGCTCAATCAGACGATAAAACCCGCCGTTTTTCTTCACTGGTCGTTGACGGCATGGAGCGCGCACCAAGTCGCGCAATGTTGCACGCCGTCGGCTTCAAAAATGAAGACTTCAAAAAACCACAAGTGGGTATTGCATCCACATGGAGTATGGTGACCCCATGCAATATGCACATTAACCGTTTAGCAGACGATGCGGCACGTGGCGTTGATCAAGCCAATGGTAAAGCGGTGATTTTTAACACCATCACCATTTCTGACGGCATTTCGATGGGTACTGAAGGGATGAAATACTCTTTAGTGTCACGCGAAGTGATTGCAGATTCGATTGAAACTGTTGTCGGTTGCCAAGGTTTTGATGGCATCGTAGCAATTGGTGGTTGCGATAAAAACATGCCAGGTTGCATGATCGCCCTCGCCCGCTTAAACCGTCCGGCGATTTTCGTTTACGGTGGCACCATTTTGTCTGGTTGCCATAACAACAAAAAACTCGACGTCGTTTCTGTATTTGAAGCCGTCGGTGCGCGTGCTAACGATAAAATTGATGATGCCGAATTGGCTGCTATCGAAGCGAAAGCGATTCCTGGCGCTGGCTCATGCGGTGGTATGTACACCGCTAACACTATGGCCTCTGCGATTGAAGCCTTGGGCATGAGCTTACCAAACAGCTCAGCACAAGCAGCGATTTCAGACGACAAACGCCTAGACTGCGAACGAGCAGGCGCGGCCGTGTTGGAATTATTGAAAAACAACATCAAACCGTTGGACATCATGACTAAGCCAGCGTTTGAAAACGCAATTACTGTCGTAATCGCTTTAGGCGGTTCAACCAATGCCGTCTTACATTTATTGGCAATGGCGAATGCCAGCGGTGTGGATTTAAGCTTGGACGACTTCACTCGCATTGGTGCTCGTGTACCGATGTTGGCGGACTTAAAACCAAGTGGTCGTTACTCAATGGGCGAATTAGTCGAAATCGGCGGCATTCAACCATTAATGAAAGAATTGTTAAAAGCGGGTTTATTACACGGCGATTGCTTAACTGTGACTGGCAAAACCTTGGCGGAAAACTTAGCAGAAGTTAAAGACTACCCAGCCGAACAAGACATGATTCGCCCATTGGCAAATCCGATCAAAAAAGACAGCCACTTGGCGATTTTGTACGGCAACTTAGCAACCGAAGGCGCTGTCGCCAAAATCACTGGCAAAGAAGGCTTGGTATTTAGCGGCACAGCAAAAGTCTTTGATGCCGAAGAACTAGCGCTTAAAGCAATTTTAGATGGTAGCATCGTCAAAGGTGACGTGATTGTTATCCGCTACGAAGGTCCAAAAGGCGGCCCAGGTATGCGCGAAATGCTGTCACCAACCTCAGCGGTAATGGGCAAAGGTTTAGGTAAAGAAGTGGCCTTGATTACTGATGGCCGTTTCTCAGGCGGCACCCACGGCTTCGTGGTTGGACACATCACCCCAGAAGCTCACGTTGGCGGCGCTTTGGCAATTGTCCAAGATGGCGACCAAATCACCATCGATGCAGAAACCAAACAATTAACCTTGCACGTTGAACAAGCCGAAATCGACGCCCGTTTACAAAACTGGCAACAACCAGCCCCACGTTATACCCGTGGCGTATTGGCGAAATATGCCAAATTAGTCAGCTCTGCGTCAAAAGGTGCGGTAACTGATAATCTGGATTAATGCTTTAAACAACGTAACAAATTTACCGTTCATCCTGAGCTTGTCGAAGGATGAACGGTAAAACCACCGCATCTGCCCCCGCCTCCAACCACCGGACTCCCATGATAGCCATCGGCAAATTTAACCCCCTCACCATCGTTAGCAAACGCGATGACGACATTTATCTGGATGATGGCGAAGGCGGCGAAATCAGCCTGATTGACCCGATTGCCGGACAAGAATACCCGATTGGCGCCAAGCTCGATTTGTTTGTCTACACCGATGGCAGCGGCCAAATGATTGCCACCAGCAAAACCCCATTAGCCCAAGTCGATGAAGTCGCCTACCTAAAAATGGTTGCTCACAGCCATGCCGGTGCGTTTTTAGATTGGGGCGTGCCTAAAGACTTATTAGTGCCATTTAGCGAACAAACTTGCCCGATGTTTACCGGTCGTAGCTATTTGGTGCGATTGTTTTTAGACGAACAAAATCGCATCGCAGGCACCATGATGCTCAATGATTTTATTCAAGACGAAGCTTTTTATTACAAAGAAAACCAGCCGGTTGACATCATCATTGCCGATTTCACCGACTTAGGGTTTAAAGCAATCGTTGATCAGAAATACTGGGGAGTTTTGTATAAAAACGAAGTTTTTCAACCTTTGCAACGCGGCCAAAAACTCAAAGCCTATATTAAAAAACTGCGCCCAGATAAACGAATTGATTTAATTTTGAATCTGGATAAATACGGTGAAAAAGTCGATGCGACCAGTAGCAAAATATTAGCAGTATTAGGCAAACACAACGGCTATATCGCCTTAACCGACAAAAGCCCACCGGAAATGATTTACGACACCTTTGGGATTAGTAAGAAGATTTTCAAACAAGCAATTGGCGGTTTATATAAGCAACGAAAAATTATCATTGAAGACAACGGAATCCGTTTAGTCGATTCATGAACTTATAGTTTAAAGCTAATATATCGCCTTAATGGCGAACCCGCTGACCAAACAAACGCTTCACTGTAATAATGCATCAGCGCTAAATAACCAAATAACCCCAAGGTAACAGCTTTATAAACTTGTTTATTAAATAGCGTTACCGTTAGCCAGTTAATCAAATCATTGCCATAAACCTGTAGCAAATAGGTTAACAACACCGATAAAACTGGCAAAACCAATACGACAGGCAAATGACAAACTTTAGCGAATTGATATAAACGGTGCTTGGTTTCACCACCATGACGATTGAAATCATGGCTAACATAGAAACTATAGGCAGTAATGTCATGAACCAAACGTGGCATCAAAATCGCCAAAAAATAATACTGCTCTTTATACAAATACCAGCTACAAATCACCAATAAAGTATTCGCCCATAAAAACTGCATACCTCTTCGATTATCAATATAACGCTGACAAAATAAGGATGAAATCAGCAATAACAATGTAAAACCACTGGCTAAAGACAACACTGCTTCAGCTTGATTGTCGTCTAAACTATTATTTAAAAAAATCCCGATATAAATAAAAATGCCCGCCAAAACACTCAAGCTGACTTGTAAGTTAAATGCAGTCTTAGGTAATTTACAGACCGCTTTTGCGACCCCGTGCTGTTGTTTTAAAACATGATAAACCGTCCA
>JBJSYX010000236.1:0-2322 GCA_046090005.1 Methylomonas sp.
TAATGAAGTGTTAAAAATCCCCGTGCAGATAAGCTTGCAGTCGCTGGACTTGGTTTTGTGGGTTACAATCGCTTATCGCATCACCGGTTGAATCCCGATAAAGCCAAGAGAACAAGAATGACACCCGCGCAATTCAATCAATATGCCCAACAGGGCTATAATCGCATCCCCATCAGCCGAGAAGTGCTGGCTGATTTGGATACCCCGCTTAGCGCCTATTTAAAGTTAGCTAATGGCCCTTATGCTTATTTATTTGAGTCTGTTCACGGCGGCGAACAATGGGGGCGCTACTCCATTATTGGTTTGCCGTGTAAAACCCGAATCAAGATTCATGGTAACCAGATTCGCATTGAAATTGACGGTGCCGAAACTCAGCAATTCGATCATCCACAACCTTTAGCGTGGATAGAAGACTATCGCCAACAATACAAAGTGCCTGATATACAAGGTCTGCCGCGTTTTAATGGCGGTTTGGTTGGTTATTTCGGTTATGAAACCATTGCCTATATCGAACCGCGATTAAAAGCGACTGGTAAGCCGGATCCGATTGGTACACCTGATATTCTGTTAATGGTGTCAGAAGATTTACTGGTGTTCGATAACCTGTCTGGCAAGATGCTGTTGTTGACTCACGCCAATCCTGCTGATGCCAATGCTTACGAAAAAGCCCAAGCCCGACTTGATCAGTTAGTCATCACCTTGCGCGAAGCCAAAGCCAAGCCGCTGCCGCATCAAGTCGTTAAGCAAGTACAGGAAGCTGATTTTGTTTCCGGCTTTACGCAACAAGGTTTTGAAGATGCGGTCTTAAAAGCTAAAGAATACATTACCAATGGCGACATTATGCAAGTGGTGTTATCGCAACGGATGTCAATTCCGTTTGCCGCCCAGCCATTGGATTTATACCGTGCCTTGCGTTGTTTAAATCCTTCACCGTATATGTACTATCTCAATCTGGAGGATTTCCATATTGTCGGTTCTTCACCAGAAATTTTAGTGCGTTTGGAAGATGAACAAGTCACCGTGCGCCCGATTGCTGGTACTCGTCGTCGTGGTGAAACCCCCGAGCAAGATTTAGCCCTAGAGCAAGATTTACTCGCTGACCCTAAAGAAATTGCCGAGCATTTAATGCTGATTGATTTAGGTCGCAACGATACGGGCCGAGTTGCCAAAATCGGTAGTGTCAAACTCACCGATAAAATGATTATCGAACGTTATTCGCATGTCATGCACATCGTTTCCAATGTCACTGGTGAATTACAGACTGGTAAGAATGCTTTCGATGTACTGGCTGCGACATTTCCTGCTGGAACGGTTAGCGGTGCACCCAAAATTCGTGCGATGGAAATTATCAACGAACTGGAGCCGGTTAAGCGCGGGATTTATTCTGGCGCAGTCGGTTATATTTCTTGGTCGGGCAATCTCGACACCGCGATTGCGATTCGTACCGCAGTCATTAAAGATCAAACCTTACACATTCAAGCCGGCGCAGGTATTGTTTATGACTCAGTGCCACGCAACGAATGGGATGAAACAATGAACAAAGGCCGGGCAGTGTTCCGCGCCGTCAGTATGGCCGAAGCCGGTCTGGAAGGAGCAAAGTCATGAGCGCCGTGAAAGTGGTAATGGTCGATAACTACGACTCGTTTACCTATAACCTTGTGCAATATTTTGGTGAATTAGGCGCCGATGTCACCGTGGTTCGCAACGATGACGTGACTGTTGCGGATATTGAGGCGATGCAGCCCGACAAAATCGTTATCTCGCCAGGCCCGTGTACACCGAAAGAAGCCGGTATTTCGGTGGAAACCATCCGCACTTTAGCCGGTAAATACCCAATTTTAGGCGTTTGCTTGGGACATCAAAGCATTGGTTATGCTTTTGGCGGCAATATCATTCACGCTAAAAGCATTATGCACGGCAAAACCTCGCTGGTTTATCACCACGATCTTGGGGTTTTCAAAGGCTTAAATAATCCCTTCACCGCCACTCGTTACCATTCGTTGGTGATTGAGCAAGCCAGTTTGCCGGATTGCTTGGAAGTGACCGCTTGGACTCAAGATGAAGCGGGCAATATCGATGAAATCATGGGTGTACGCCACAAAACCCTTGATATTGAAGGCGTGCAATTCCATCCTGAGTCGATTTTGACTGAGCATGGGCATGATATGTTGAGAAACTTTTTGCAAAGATGAGTCCAACCGTTGCAGTTGAAGTCACTCATGTGTCAAGTCACGGTGTCTGGTTGCTAACCAGAAACGAAGAGTTGTTCATGTCCTATGCCGATTTTCCTTGGTTTAAAAATCAAGCGATAAAGTCGATTTT